>NZ_SNYJ01000001.1:163585-259125 GCF_004363045.1 Aureibacillus halotolerans | reverse complement strand
AGCCAAGCGTTTTCAATGCGCCTAATACGGCTTTTGAGAAACGCTCGCTTTCGTCGTTGCTTTGCTTCGTTCGGTGCTCATTGCCCAGATGGCAACGCCGCGCCTCACTCAGCTTCGCGCCTCGAAAGCCAAGCGTTTTCAATGCGCCTAATACGGCTTTTGAGAAACGCTCGCTTTCGTCGTTGCTTTGCTTCGTTCGGTGCTCATTGCCCAGATGGCAACGCCGCACCTCACTCAGCTTCGCGCCTCGAAAGTGTGTTTGGATAAGGGAATCAAATGAAGTAGAGCTTATTTACAACCTATGGTCACCTAAGTGAAATTCGGTTTCTGTTGTGTAGGAGTTGGAGTATGGGGCATGTCCGTTCTGACTATCGGATTCAAAACATCGCGGACACAAAGTATATCGTTGATACGTCACCAGCTGTCGGATTTGGCAAACGTCTTTTTCAATTATAGGTTTAATCCATGTGCATGCTCCGTTAAGGGCATGTATTTGTTTGTGAGTGTGATTGATATGGTACAAATGAGAACCTCCTTTAGATGCCTTATGAAACTGCTGCTTGTTCAAAGATGAGTAGAGCAGCTTGGATCATTTATTCTGAACAAGCTTCTGAAGATCACTAATCCTTTTTACCCAGATGTCGAATAGATGAAACATGAAATGTTTTACCTGCATCTAAAAGGTACTATTGTAGGCAAGTAGCCATATGCAGACCTTTCACGTTTTACTCTGCGTCTTCTCGAGTATTAAATGATAGTATAAAGGGATGCTAATCACGAATTTGTCCTCTGAACATTACATTTACTAAAAACGACTGCTTGAAAATGATTTGTTAAAGGGGTGGGATCATTGAAGCGAATAGTGATTATTGGATCAGGGGGTTCAGGGAAATCGACTTTTGCACGTAGGCTGGGGAAGGATTTGGGGATTCCAGTCGTTCATCTGGATGCTTTGTATTGGAAGCCGGGCTGGGTTCCGGAAGAGCAGAAAACTTTTGATGGCATTATACAAGCAGAGCTTGCAAAAGAAAAGTGGATTATCGATGGCAACTTCAGCCGAACAATGGACGTTCGTATCGCTGCTGCGGATACAATCATCTTTATAGATTTGCCCCGTCTTCTATGTACGTATCGAGTAGTAAAACGATGGCTTCAGTATCGGAATAAAACGAGAGTGGATATGGGCGAAGGTTGTTCAGAAAAAGTGGATCTAGCTTTCTTAAAATGGGTATGGACGTATCCTGCAACTAAACGACCTGAGGTCATCAGAAAACTAGAACAGGTGGCAAGTGATAAAAAAGTCGTTCATCTTACATCGCAAAAGAATGTGAAGGGTTTTTTAAATACATTGTAGTGGACCAAAGAATGAACCAGCCATAATGACTGATTCAGACTGGTGAATAAAGTGCGCTTACTCGTTTTGCTCGGTCATAGTTTGTTTATAGATAAGCGAGGACAAGGCTGAGAACTAGAAATGTTCCTCCAACCACAAGGAATAATCGTGCAGGGTGTGTTTTTGTATGCTGTTCAGATGGTGTGTTTGAGGATTGTTCTCCAGATTCTAAACGTCGAAGTTTTTTTAAGCCAGATATAAAACCGTTAAAAAAACCAGCACCAAAAATCTTCGAAAACAAACCAACGCATAAAAAGAGCAATGAGATTGTAAACAGAGAATCCGCAATTGTACGTAACGTGACTTCCTGATACCAAACTACAAAAAGAGCAGTCAACAAAACACCAGCGATATAAGTGTATAAATATTTCTTAGGCATTATAATTATCCTCCCGTTCAGTGTAGATCTACTTTTTTATCATAGCATGTTTTAATCCCTAGAAATGATAGGAAAATCGACTTGGAATTAGGTCAGAAAACACTGACAACAGTTTATAGCATCAAATTATTTTAGTATAGAAAGTAGGGAAGCCCTTGTGAGACAATCGCACATTGACACTTTAAAACATTGCAGTCCCAAAGGGTTTTTTGAAAATAAGAGATTTCGCAAATTTCAGCTAGTCTCACAATAAAACTGATTTTACGATAATAAATTTTTAATAAAACGCGTGCAAAATGTTCATGGAATTTGTATAATGGTAGACAAGGGTTTTTTTATGCATCTGTAAAAAGGCCTAGCTTGGAAGAATTTCATAAGACTATTAGGGGGTAAGAACGTGATGAAAAAAGGTACAAAGTTTTGGCTGTTTGCACTTGTTGCTGCATTGATGCTTGTCATCTCTGCATGTAGCGGCGGCGGCTCAGACACAGAAAGTGCTGACAATGGCACTGACGGGGAAACCACGGAAGAACAAGCGACTGACGAAAGTGCAGCAGCTGGTGAGCAAGTATTGAACTTGAGTGAAGGTGACGAAATTAGTTCAATGGACTCAACTCAAATTACTGACACCATCTCATTTACCGCATTAAATAACGCAATGGAAGGTCTTCTTCGTATGGACGAAAATGATCAAACTGTACTAGGGATGGCAGCAGAAGAACCAACCATTTCTGAAGACGGCACTGTTTGGACATTTAAAATCCGCGATGATGCCAAATGGTCTAATGAAGAACCTGTGACTGCAGGAGACTTCGTTTACGCTTGGCAAAAAGCATTATCGCCAGACACGCTTTCTCAGTATGCGTACATCTTTGCACCTGTGAAGAACGCAACGGCGATCATCACGGATGGTAGCGATGTGTTTGGACAAGTTGATCAGCTTGGAGTAAAAGCTGTCGACGAAAAAACGTTAGAAATCACACTAGAAAACCCAGTACCTTATTTTAAAGGGTTGCTTGCCTTCCCTGTATACTTCCCGCAACCAGAAGCATTCGCTACAGAAAAAGGCGGAGCTTATGGGACAACGGTTGAAAACACGTTGTACAATGGGCCTTTCGTTCTTAGCGAATGGAATCCAGGCGCAGGCTGGTCGTTCGCTAAAAACGAAGGATATTGGGATGCTGAAACTGTACAGCTTGCAGCTGTAAATGTACAGGTAGTAAAAGACCAGCAGGCTGATATGAGTTTGTATGAAACTGGCGAAATTGATCAAAAATGGGGACTTCGCGGTGAGTATGCAACTCGCTTTCAAGGCAACGAAGAGCTACATGAATTTAAAGAATCTGCTGTATTCTACCTATTGTTCAACAATACAAGAGAATATTTCCAAAATGAAAACATCCGTCGTGCAATTGAGCTAGGTTATGACAAAGAAGGTCATGCAACAGTTATTCAAAACAACGGTTCAGTGGCAGCAGATTACTTAGTACCACAAGGTCTTTCTAAAACAGAAGATGGTGCAGACTACCGTGAAATTGCAGGGACTTTTAATGATGAACCAACAGATGCGGCTAATGAATATTTCCAAAAAGGTCTTCAAGAGCTTGGACAAGAAAGCTTGACAATTGAATTGTTAACAGACGATACAGAAGGTGCAGGCCTAACAGCACAGTTTATTCAAGAGCAATTGCAACAAAACTTGCAAGGATTGACTGTTAACATTAACCAACAGCCTTTTACACAGCGTTTAGACTTGTCTGCTTCTCAACAGTTTGATATGGTTATTTCGGGTTGGTCACCTGACTATCAGGATCCACAAACGTTCCTTGAATTGTTTATCTGTGACAACGGAAACAACGATGGAAAATATTGCAATGAAGAATACGATGCATTAATGGCAGAAGCTTCTGCTGAATTTGATGACATTCAAAAGCGTTTCGAATTGTTTGCTGAAGCTGAAAAATTGCTTCTTGAAGGAGACGTAGCCATTTCTCCAATTTACCAACGTGGTATTCTATACCTACGTAAGCCATATGTACAAGATTTGTATGTTCACGTCTTTGGCGCTGAGTTCAGCTACAAGTGGGCATCCATTGATGGAAGCAAAAACTAACTGCGTTTGACGATAGCAGGGCGGCTGGCCATCAGGCGAGCCGCTCTCTTCTTTATGCAATTATACCTATTTGATTACTTTGCATCGCAAACGTAAAAAACTGTTGGAGGTGAAATGATGGGGAAATATGCATTATCAAGATTAGGCTACATGGTCGTTACATTTATTGTTATTGCGACACTGACATTTCTTCTTATGCAGGGACTGCCTGGATCGCCATACAAAAACGCAGAGAAACTTTCGCCTGCACAGATTGAATTATTAAACGAACGCTATGGTCTGGATGATCCATTGCCAGAACGCTATGTGACGTTTTGGGTGAATATGTTTCAAGGAGATCTTGGGCAATCGTTTCAGTATCCAGGGCGTGATGTCCTTCCAATGATTACTGCTCGTATTCAGCCATCAGCCGTACTAGGTTTAGAAGCTATCATTTTAGGAACGGTGGTCGGATTAATTTTAGGCATCATCGCAGCACTAAGGCAAAACACGTCTATTGACTATATTGCGCTTATCATAGCTGTGCTGGGGATTTCAATTCCTTCCTTCGTGTTTGCAGGTGTCATGCAATATTCGTTTGGAGTGGAGTTTAGAATTCTTCCGGTAGCAGGCTGGGACGGATTAGAGTATCATGTGATGCCAGTACTTGCACTATCTGTTGTCGTCATTGCAACGGTGGCTCGTTTTATGCGAACTGAGATGATAGAGGTACTTGGACAAGACTATATTATTACCGCACGAGCAAAAGGTGTCTCACCGCTTGCTGTAATCATAAAGCACTCTATTCGTAATGCGCTTATTCCAGTTATTACAATTTTAGGTCCTTTGGTTGTAAGTATCGTGACAGGTTCCCTCGTTATTGAACGTATCTTCGGTATTCCGGGGATTGGGGAACAGTTTGTACAATCTATTCTTGTTAACGACTATCCTGTAATTATGGGAACAACGTTGTTTTACAGCGTAATATTTATAGTAACGATCTTTCTCATTGATATCTTCTATGGAATTATCGATCCGCGAATTCGTTTAGCAGGAGGGAGTAACTAATGGCAAATAAGCCCCAAGACAACATCAGCAAAGATTTGTTTACTCCTGCGACGGAGACGTTTGATCAGGAGAAGGTGAGCGGGCCATCCATTAGTTTCTGGCAGGATGCTTTCCGCAAGCTACGTAAAAATAAAGGCGCCATCGTTGGAATTTTTCTAGTTATCATCATAACGGCAATGTCATTTATCGGACCTGAGATAAGCGGGCATAAGTTCAGTGATCAGGAAATCATGCACACGAATTTACCTGCACGTATTCCAGTGTTAGAGAATATTAGTTGGCTGCCATTTGATGGGACAACGAATATTGGCACAAACCCTTATGAAGATCGAAATCTAGACGATGTGTACTATTGGTTTGGTAGCGATAATCTTGGACGTGATATTTGGACAAGAGTCTGGGTAGGTACGCAAATCTCCCTTTTAATTGGTGTCGTAGCAGCCTTGCTGGATTTGCTCATAGGTACGTTATACGGAGCGATTTCAGGTTTCTTCGGTGGTAGAGTCGACAACATTATGCAACGAATTATTGAGGTGCTCGTAGGGATTCCAAATTTAATTGTCATCATTATGCTGTTAATCTATTTAAAACCTGGGATACCAGCAATTATCCTCGCAATGGTAATTACAGGATGGGTCAATATGGGTAGAATTGTTCGGTCACAAATTCTTAAGCTTAAGAACCAAGAATATATACTCGCTTCAAGAACGCTTGGTGCTAGCAATTCAAGATTGATTTTTAAGCATTTATTTCCAAATTCACTCGGGCAGATCATCATTACGACAATGTTTACGATTCCGACTGCGATCTTTTTTGAAGCTTTCCTAAGTTTTATTGGCTTAGGTGTTCCAGTTCCTAGAGCATCATTAGGGTCATTGGTGGATAGTGGATTTGACTCGCTTCAAACATTCCCTCACATGGTTCTGTTTCCTGCGATCGTCATTAGTGTATTGTTGATTAGTTTCAATATGGTAGCAGACGGCCTGCGCGATGCGATTGATCCGAAAATGAGGGACTAACAAAGAAGGAGGTGTGGAACTTGGCAAAGGACCCCATATTGTCTGTAAAAAATTTGCGCGTTTCGTTTCACACGTATGCTGGTGAGGTTCAAGCGGTTCGTGGGATGGATTTTGACCTCCGTGAAGGAGAAACGCTAGCGATCGTTGGAGAATCAGGTTCTGGGAAATCAGTGACAACACGTGCTGTGATGGGTTTAATCCCAAAACCTCCTGGTGAAATCAAAGATGGCGAAATTCTTTATAAAGGGAAAAACATCATCAACTATAAAGAAAAAGAAATGCAAAAGCTTCGTGGGAAAGAAATCTCAATGATTTTCCAAGACCCCATGTCAGCATTGAACCCAACAATGAAAGTCGGAGCACAAATTGTTGAAGGGTTGAAGAAGCATCAAAAGCTAACAAGTTCTCAAGCAAAAGAGAGAGCGATCGAGTTGCTTCGACTCGTCGGAATTCCGTATCCTGAAAAGCGGATTGATCAGTTTCCTCATCAATTCTCTGGAGGCATGCGACAACGTGTCGTCATTGCAATTGCACTGGCATGTGATCCGAAAGTATTGATCGCAGATGAGCCAACCACCGCCCTAGACGTGACAATACAAGCGCAAATTCTTGAGTTGATGAATGATTTAAAAGAAAAGCTAGGAACAGCCATTGTGTTGATTACGCATGATCTTGGTGTCGTGGCCAATATGGCGGATCGCGTTATTGTAATGTACGGAGGACAGGTTGCCGAAACCGGTACAGTTGATGAAATCTTTTATCAGCCAAAGCACCCGTATACGTGGGGATTGCTTTCTTCCATGCCAAACCCAAACATGAAGGAAGAAGTGCTTCAGGCGATTCCAGGCTCACCGCCTGATTTGTCTGATCCACCTGTGGGTTGCCCTTTTGCTGCTCGTTGTCCTTATGCGATGAAGGTGTGTGTGGACCATAACCCAGCACTCGAGCCTATTTCTGAAACCCAGAAAGCCGCATGCTGGTTAAATGATGAACGTTCACCAAAGGTAGAGCCCCCGGAACGAGTGTTGGCGGGAGGAGGATCAACATCATGAGCAAGCAAAAAAATGAAACGTTAATTCATGTCGATGGTTTAAAAAAGCACTTTGACGTAGGGCGCGGTCAGATATTAAAAGCTGTTGATGGACTTACCTTTGATATTTATAAAGGGGAGACACTCGGTCTTGTAGGAGAATCTGGTTGTGGTAAATCGACTGTTGGTCGAACGATGAGTCGTCTCTACAATCCTACAGAAGGCGATGTCCTTTACGACGGCAAAAGTGTTTACGGTGCAAAGACACAAAAAGACAAACTCGCCATGGACCGTAAAATGCAAATGATTTTCCAGGATCCTTATTCGTCTTTGAATCCGAGACTAATCGTTCGTGATATTATTGCAGAAGGCATTGATATTCATAAGCTCGCCAAATTGAATAAAGAACGAAGCGATCGAGTCACTGAGTTGCTTGAAACGGTAGGCTTAAACAAAGAGCACGCGACTCGTTATGCCCATGAATTTTCGGGTGGACAACGTCAGCGTATTGGGATTGCACGTGCGTTGGCAGTAGATCCTGATTTTATTATCGCTGATGAACCAATCTCTGCATTGGACGTATCAATCCAAGCACAGGTTGTCAATCTGATGAAGGACCTGCAAAGAGATCGTGGGCTGACGTACCTTTTCATTGCCCATGACTTGTCGATGGTGAAATACATCAGTGACCGTGTTGGAGTTATGTACCTCGGGCATTTTGCTGAGCTTGCGAGTAGTGATGATTTGTACGCTGAACCACTTCACCCTTATACGCGAGCTTTGTTGTCTGCGATCCCACTGGCTGATCCAGTGGCTGAACGTACACGGGAACGTATTGTAATTGAAGGAGATGTGCCAAGTCCGGTTGATCCACCAAGCGGCTGTCCATTCCGAACGCGTTGTCCGTTCGCACGCGAAGTTTGTGCGGAGGTTGTGCCCCAGTGGCTAGAAGCGCGAAGCAATCATTACGTTGCATGTCATATTCATGATCCAAAGCATGCGGATCAATTTAGAGACGTGGCAATGGCGTAAGTATAAGTAAAAACACACTGGTCGAAAGATGCGCCAGTGTGTTTTTTAGTTTCTAAAGCGATGTTCACCAAGCTATAACATTTTAGTGCATCTCTAGAATATGTTACCAATGGAAAGGAGTGTAAGCGTTACCGAAAAAAAGGCTACTTCTGTTCGTCGCAGCAGTGATCTCTCTTTCACTTTTCCTTATCTTCTTTTCTCCGTCAGGAACCTCCACCACAGCAAATGATCTTGAAAAACCAATCGTTCATCTCGATGAAGTTCCTGTCAGATTTGGGGCATGCCTTCACGAAGAGGAGTGTGATCAAACAGAAGTGGATAAAGCTAACGTCCGTGCCAATTTTAAAGATGTGAAATTGCCAACTGATCCGAGACTCGAGGTTACACGTTCAGACATTGTTAAATTGGGTGAAGGTCATTTTAGGTTTGATCAAATGTATAGATTTGAAGAAAATGGCGTATACAATAGTATGGTGTTGACTGGAAATCCGAGTTTTAATGAGAGTGATGAAGCGATTGAAATCGATCTATCAAATGAAATAACAGGATTATACGAAGAAGATGGCTCAAGCGCTTCCCTTCGTTGGAAGGATCCAGACACAGGATTTACTTATAGCGTAGCTGGTTTTAAAAATGTCGACTCAGAAAGCTCTAGGATGACAAAGGAAGAGATGCTTTCAATCTATGACTCGTATGAACCCATCACAGACAACGAAAAACCAGCTTCCTAATGGGCGCTGGTTTTAATGTTTATGCAGAGGTGATGCCTAAATGCAGCAAGGCTTGTTGGAGATTCTGACGGACGGTCAGACGGTTTAATTGAATGCCCATTTGAACAGTAGACATGGCGATTTCGGTGCTTAATCCAGTGAGCACGACATGGACTCCCATTAGTTCAAGTGCATTCACGGTATCAAAGATGTATTTGGCGATGAGTGTGTCGATGTGTTCTACTCCTGAAAGGTCAAAAATGAGTTGTTCAATGGCTTGTTCTTTAACAAAATTCAGCGCCTTTTCCATTAAGACGCTAGCACGTTGCTCATCAATCTCTCCAATCACTGGGCATATGCCAATCGAATTGGTAATTTTTATTAGAGGCAGTGAGAGGTCACTTAGTTTTGCTGTGAATTGCAGGACGTTGTCATGGGCATGCTGGATAAAATTATTGGCACAGCTCGCAACAAATTGTTGTAAAAGAAGAGAGATGGTTTGATTTAGTTGGATCACTGAAGGGACGGTCAATTGAAGACATTCTGCATGCTCGTCTATCAATTCCCAAAGGTGTTGACTAAGATAAGGCATCGTGTTCAAGATAGAAATGAGATGTTCTCCATTGGACCACAAGGGATGATCAGGATCGTTTAGTTCTTCTAACGTCTTCTCTTCACTTGTATTGCCCTTTAAATGACTGCTCATCAAATCGAGAATGTGTGAAAAGGAGGCTTCCAGTGGACAGAGGCTGTCTGATAGAATCGTTGTATTCGATGATAGTGTGCCGGCAAAAGAGGAAGCAAGTGCCTGTTTAATAAGATGGTCTTTATTAGTTGAAAGCAGTTCCCCGGTTAGATGAAGCGGTGTCGTTGGTTCTAATTGCATGAATTCACACTCCTGATCAATGTCATTATTGACTCGATAAAAAATCTACTTCTTTTATTGTAAAGCAAAAAGTGGAAGTCGTAACGTTTTTTTTAATGAATTGATGGACAAATTCTTTTCACCTTCCAAATCGCTCCGGGGACTCTCACCAATTAGCTAAATGAGCAGACTTATGTCTTGAAAGTAGAGACTTGGAGAGAGAAGAATAACTAAAGTATTGCCCTTGTGTATACGTAATAACCAAAGCGGACATTAGCGAGAGTCCTGCCGAAAATCACCAAAGCGACCCATATGCTAACTAGTGCCCTTTCCACTACCTTAGTTGGTCATGGCCGAAATTGAACCAACGAGGTCTATCGCATTTCATTCGTTCTTTACAATAACCAAAAGCGGTCACTAGTGAGACTCCAGCAGCAAAGAAAACACGACGAGGTCTTTTCGAGTCGATGTTGCACTTGTACCCGATGGGTGAAAAGAAAACATGACGAGGTGCACGGGAATGTCGACCGCTCCGTCAACAAACTTCGCTTTCTGTGGGGCACGGCTTCAGCTTCCTGGGAATCTTGCTTTCCGAGGGGATCTTCAGCTCGCGCTGATCCCACTAGAGTCTACGTTGTTGACTACGCTGAGTTTGTTTCTGCGAACATTTATGGCTCGGTCTCGTAAGTAAAAAGCCTTGTGGAAACTAAATAAGGCAAGTCAGTGCACTGTTTCAAAGTAGATCATCGGATGCCTTTTACATGAATGTCGTGGTAACTGTTGAAAATGAAACCAAAAAAGATCTTTCTCATTTGATTCGCCCTTTAGCATAAACCAAAAGCGACGACTAGCGAGACTCCAGCAACAATGAAAATACGACGAGGTCCATTTGAGTTGAAGATGCGCTAAGGTGAACGGGAATGTCGACCGCTCCGTCAACAAACTTCGCTTTCTGTGGGGCACGGCTTCAGCTTCCACGAAAAAGCAGGCTTTTTCGAGGGGATCTTCAGCTCGCACTGATCCCACTAGAGTCTACGTTGTTGACTACGCTGATGTTTATTTCTTTGTGCATTGTTTATTGTGGCTCGGTGTGTTAGGCAATGTAGAAATGCATAACATTGCAATTGCACCTACACAGTAATGCAACTTGACATGGAGCCTCTATGGGCGTGCACTTTACGCCAAGAAGCCAAGCGCCATAAGGCATTGGCTTAGCCAAATAGGCTAGCACGCCCAACTCTCCATGTAAAGTTGCAACGAAATATTGGCTTGCAAAGTTATGCACTTTTGTTTTGCACTACACACTCGGTGTTGTATAGAGGGTAAAAAGCCTTGTGGTAACCAAATAAGACAAGTCAGTGCACTGTTTCAAGGTAGATCGAATGTCGTGGTAACTGTTGAAAATGAAACCAAAAAAGATCTTTCTCATTTGATTCGCCCTTTACCATAAACCAAAAGCGACGACTAGCGAGACTCCACGACTAAGAAGTCATGACGAGGTCTTCTCGAGTTGAAGGTGCACTTGTACGAAAACAAGAACGATAACTCATCCTGAATAAGATAAGATCTACGTTATCTGATGGGGCACTAGATTCTAAATTAATCCTAAAGTTTTATAGAGGAATGTTGAAAGGACATATGGAATATATGTATCTACAGTGTTGGTAAATATAAAATTTATACGTTGTACCAACCCATATGCTTCCACTCTTGCGAAATTGTATAGAGAGGATTTTGTCATTTTAGGGGGAGAGAGAAAATGATGAAAAAATCGTCTCAATTTTTGCTTGCTGTTTTAATCGTTTTCGTTGTGGGCAATACGGTGTCACCAGCGACGGCCAATGCGGCTTTCAGCGACGTCTCATCGAACCACTGGGCCAAAAAGGCGATCACATGGGGGGACAATAACAATTACATAAAAGGTATAAACAAAGAGAATACCTTGTTTGCCCCGAATCGTTTATTAACGCGAGCACAGTGGTTTGCCATGCTCTTTCGCTACTTAGAACCGATCCAATTCCAGTCGCCAGTTGAACCAAAGGCATGGTCATCGAGTGTTTTAGAAACAGCTGTGTATTATGGGTACCCGATTCTTGCCTCTTTTAGAGGACATATTGACTATTCTGTCATGAATGCGCCGATCAATCGAGTGGAAGCGGCAGACACCATTGTTTACAGCTATGAAGCGAAGACATTTTGGTATGAGTCTGAGACCGTCAATTGGATGTATGACAAAGGAATTGCCAAAGGGATGGGGACAAAGCGAACATTAGAATCGTATGCTCCGTTCGAGTCAATGACTCGTGCAGAAGGGATCCAACTTTTGTACCAGCTGGAGCAGGCGTCGATGGCGGATGTGAGAACGAGCCGTTTCCAACCAAATGAGGCTGTTTTTTACGTCACATTCCCACGTCAGCTGCAAAAGCTTCGTCGCACGAATGCAAGCAATGAGAGTGTTAGCCAATCGAAAAACGATCTCTTGTACGTGCTCAACCAAATGGAAGACCAAATGGATAGTCGTACAACTAGTACGCTGAAGAACGAGGTGAACCGCATTAAGACGGTTCTGCAGCTTTTAGACAAGCTCCAGCCTCATGCCGACAGCAGCGACACAGCAAAGCAAGTGTACAGAAGCAGCCTTACCGCATTACGTGCTTACGATCGCTTCGTTTCCTACAAAAACCAACAGCAGCTCACAGATTATTATCAGCTGCAGGACGAAGCATTTAAAGGGCTGTCTACACAACTATGAACAAACAAAAAAGCGTGGCGAGAGAATGTTCTCGCTGCGCTTTTTGTTTGTTACTCTTTTCGTTGAAGAATGATAAAGTCGGCAGAACTCTGATCTTTAAACCGCTGAGGTATGATCTCCAAAATAGTAAAGGAGGAATGGCTTCGCAAATGTGCCAGGATGTCGCGATCCCTTATTGTTGGCACAACTTCTTCCTCTGTGCCATCCGTTAACTTGGTATAAAGGACGACAAGATCCCCTGAACAAGCAAAAATGTCCTTTAACGTCATCTCAAAATCATGATCGTCCGTAATATGATACAAAACATCAAGGCAGACGGTCATATCCGCTTGGAAAAACCCTTGATTAGAGAAAGCGCCAGGTTTATACAGCATAAAGCTTTTCGTTGGGTCATCTTTAAACAGGCTTGCACAGCGTTGTATGGCAGACGATGCCACATCAAGACCTAAATAGTGCTGATAGTTCATTTTTTGTAGCTGATGCCCATCTCCGCAACCAAATTCAACTACCTTCTGGACATTATAGTCTTTGATGAATGTATTCACGACTTCCGCTTTAAAATCTGCCAGTACCCCGTAAGAACCACTTCCTGATGTTCCGCCATCCTTGTAGTTACGCTCCCAATAATCGATGTAATCGAAGGTCATGAGCACACCATCCTTTCTATAGCAGATAAGTACGCGTGAAAGTCGATCAATATGAGAAAACTTTTGAGAGTGACTTTTATTCTCAATTAAAAAATATTTTTCTCAATTATTTTTGAGTTAAATGCTTTTCATTCGCATATCATAGTGGTATATTTCAATATGAATATAAATATTAGTTAATAATAATTATCAATAGAGGTGATGATATGTGGAATGATCAAGTGATGAAGCGTGTCTTCCAATTTGGAAAGCATCGTGAAGTGCAACTTGCAGTAGGGTGTGCTGTTTTCTTAATTGTCGCAGTCGTTTTGTCTAGCCTACAATTCGCGCAACTTTCCGTTGCAAGTTATTTAATCGCCTACGTGTTTGGAGGCTATTTTAAAGCGAAGGAAGGCATCGTGGAAACGTTCCAGCAACGAAAAATTAATGTTGAGCTATTAATGATTATTGCTGCACTGGCGGCTGCGTGGTTAGGTTTTTGGATGGAGGGCGCTTTATTGCTGCTGATTTTTGCCTTTAGCGGCGCGCTTGAACGAATAGCAGAAGAAAAAAATCAGCGCTCGCTAACACGTTTATTGAAAGAAGCTCCTTCTATCGCCTGGAAATTAACAGAGGCAGGTTGGGAGGATGTGTCTTTGCGTGAACTTCAGATCGGGGATACGGTTCGCGTTAAGCCTGGTGAGCTCGTTCCAGTCGATGGTATCGTAACGTACGGAGCGAGCACTGTGAACGAAGCGTCTTTAACAGGAGAATCTCTCCCAGTAGACAAATCGAGCGGTGCAAACGTTTATGCAGGGACAATGAATCACGGTGGGATCTTGCACGTTGAAACAACGACGGCACCTGAGGATTCTCTTTTTCAGAAGATGATTGAGACAGTAAGGGAAGCACAGAACGAAAAGCCGGCCAGCCAGAACGTAATGGAGCGCTATGAAGGTCTTTATGTGTATGGTGTGCTGCTGCTCTCGTTCGCTTTGGCTATCGTACCGCCACTTGCTTTTGGTTGGGCATGGGAAGACGCGTTATACAAAGCGATGGTCTTGCTTGTCGTTGCATCCCCTTGTGCGGTCATCGCGTCCATCATGCCAGCGACTCTATCTGCGATGAGCGCATCGGCACGAGAAGGCGTCTTGTTTCGTGGAGGAGATCGATTAGAGCAGCTGAGCAAGGTTACCAGCATCGTGTTTGATAAAACGGGGACATTGACGAAAGGGACCCCAGAGGTGACGCAGCTATGGGTTGCGAATGAGGAGCGCCGAAAGGATATTCTGCTAAATGTTGCTACTATTGAGTCATCCGCTAACCACCCATTAGCGGACGCTATTGTCGACTATATAGGAGAAACTTCTTTGCTTCATGTTGAAACGCTTGAAACGATTCCAGGAAGAGGTGTCTGTGCCAAACTTAATGGAGACAAATGGTGGGTTGGAAACGAAGCATTTCTTGAGGAGAATGGCATCGAAGCGAATAAAACGTTATTCAAAAAGTGGGAGTTGGAAGGACGTACGCTTGTCTATGTAGGCGCTCAAAGCTCTATACAGGCAGTGTTTGCCCTCGAAGATACGTTAAGGGAAGAAGCGGCATCCGCACTGTTGTCTTTGCGTGCTGTTGGTGTTGTGCCCGTATTGCTCACGGGCGACCATTCCCGGAGTGCAGTGGCTGTCGCTAACGCTTTAGGGATAAAAGAGGTGAAGGCGAACTGTTTGCCAGAAGACAAAAGGGCGTACATTCAAGCGAAACAAAAAGAAGGGGAGACCGTTCTTATGGTCGGGGATGGCATCAACGACGCCCCTGCACTTGCTCAGGCAGATATTGGTGTGGCCATGGGCAGCGGCACGGATGTCGCTTTAGAGGTGTCTGACCTTGTGCTAATGAAGGAAGACCTTGAACGATTAGCAACAACCATCCGACGTGCCAAAAAGACAAAGCGTGTGATCCGGCAAAATCTTGGTTTTTCAGCCGCAGTCATTGCATCTCTCATTATTTTCAACCTCTTTCTTGACCTTCAATTGCCGCTTGGTGTCATTGGTCATGAAGGTTCGACGTTACTCGTTATTTTTAACGGTCTACGTCTTCTCAAAGGTGAGGTTGTGGCGCCACGTGTATGGACGAAACGTGAAGAGTGTCAAGGCTGTCCGATTCGTACGCTGGTTGCGGAAGGATAGAATAGGTAAAGAGTATATGTCAAACTGACTTGATCTTGATTGTATCCTTCTTTTGACTGCCAAAACGCTGCGTATTGAAGAACGGTGAATTTTCCGTTTAGAATTCATCCTAAAAATGTTAAATCGAAGACCCAGCCAACTCGGCTAGGGTCTTTTTTGCACGCTTTTGTCTATCAAATGGTCACAATTCATTGCGAGTCAAGTATATACAAAGGGAAATGAACAGGTTAATATGTGATTATGCACATAACGAAAGGTAGACGAGGAGTGATATGGATGAATAAGGTCGTGGTCATAACCGGCAGTACGCGAGGAATTGGATATGGACTTGCTGCCTCGTTCTTAGATAAAGGCTGTCACGTCGTTGTGAATGGTCGGAATTCGATGTCCCTAGAAAAGGCAGTTAAAGTACTTCAAGAAATGTATGGGGAAGGGCGAGTCATTGGTCTTCGGTGTGATGTGACTGTTGAAAGTGAGCTCAAACGCCTTTGGGATCGTGCGATTATGGAGTGGGATAAAGTTGATCTTTGGGTTAACAATGCGGGGATGACCAACCCACCAATACGAACATGGGAGCAAGCGACGCAGGATATACAAGAGGTGCTGCAAACAAATGTATTGGGGACAATTATTGGCTCTCATATTGCTTTAAATGGGATGAAGACGCAGGGTTTCGGTGCGCTCTATAACGTCGAAGGCTTTGGGAGTGACGGCCGTAAAATGAAGGACTTAACGATCTACGGGACGACGAAAGCAGCCATTCGCTATTTTACTGAGGCATTGGCAAAAGAAGCGGAGAATCTGCCTTTGATTATTGGAAGTATTTCTCCGGGAATGGTCGTGACGGAGCTGATGACTGGGGTTTATGAAGTGGGTTCAGAAAAAGAAGCGCAAATGAAACGTGCTTTAAATTTGCTTGGTGATCGTGTGGAAACCGTGACCCCGTGGCTCGTTAAAAACATGCTTAGCAATCAAACGTCGGGGAAGCGAATTCAGTGGCTGACGCGTCGCAAAATTCTTGCTAGAGTGCTGCTTGGGAAACTACGTAAGCGTCAAGTGTTGACATCATAAGGAGGATACTATGGGATGAAGAAAAACAATGGGGCCGTTTGGGCACTCTGCGGAGGTATTGCGTTTAGCTTTGTATTTACGTATGTTATTTGGCTTCTTGGTCCACGTCTTGAATCGATTGAGTTATTGCCGGATCAGGGGGCAACCTGGTACTACTGGAAGTTGCCGAACCCGACGTTTTGGTCACAATTTTCGGCATGGAGTTTGTACACGCTCCACCAAGTTTCGATGTGGTGGCTTATCTGGTATGCGCAAAAACAAAAACCAGGGTACACAACGGGCCTCCATAAATTTAATTTATGGGCGCTTGGGATCAATGCCTTTTTTATTATCCTGCATCTTGTACAAACGCATATTTGGTACGATGGGATTGCTCAAAACGTACATGTGTTTTCGAGTCAATATTCGGTCATTCTTCTTCTTGTGTTTGTAATGATCATTGAAAATCAACGAAGAGGAATGTTCTTTGGAAAAAAGGCCATATTGCCGCAAGAAGGCGTCTCCTTTATTCGCAAGTACCACGGCTACTATTTTATATGGGCTTTGGTTTATACATTTTGGTTTCATCCGACAGTAGCCACTGAAGGGCATTTATTTGGCTTTATTTATATGTTTCTACTCATGCTGCAGGGGTCGCTTTTCTTCACTAGGGTGCACCTTAATCGTTGGTGGACGTTTTTGCAAGAGGCGCTTGTCGTTGCCCATGGAACAATGGTTGCGATTCAACAAGCCAATGGGATGTGGCCAATGTTTTTGTTCGGTTTTTTAGCGATTTTTATCGTCACCCAAATGCATGGGCTAGGGTTCTCGAAATGGACAAGGCGCACGATGATAGTGCTCTATGTAGCAGGGGTTGTCCTTGCATATAGCGGGCAAGTGTCCAACGTTGTGCAGATTACGTTCATTCCGATGATTGATTACTTGCTCGTGTTTGTCTTAACGTTTCTTATCTTTGGCGTGTTAAAGCTCATAAAAAAAGTACGGCCATCAATATAAAACGGTGCAAATAAACGCGAGGCAAAATGCTCTCGCGTTTTTCACATATCTTTATTTTTGTTTGAGGTAACCTGTAAAAAGGACACATGTTTTTTTGCCCAGAAATAGATTATTCCTAGAATAGCAACGCCAATGACCATGAACAGGACTACCCATGGATTATCAACAAGCTGACCACCAACAAAGGTATAGGCCAAGGTGGCGGGAAGAATGCCAATCAACGTCGCGGCAATGTAGGAACCAATAGATACTTTTGTCATGCTAGCAGCATAGCTGACAAGATCAAAATTCAAGGGCATTACTCGAAATGTCAATACGTAAAGAAATCCGTTTTGATCAACTTTCTCCTGGATATTCTCTAAAGTATCCGCCCATTGCTTCCGGCGAATGCTTTTGCCAAAGCGCCGCGTGATCCAAAAGGATAGAATGGCACCAGAAGTCACTCCGATGAGTGCATACAGAGCGCCGAACCAAGTGCCAAACGCAAGACCAGCCGTAATTGAGAGCACTGATGACGGGAACAGAGTCAGTGGGCGAATCGTATAGATGATCATAAATACGATAGGCGCCCATGCACCAAACTGCAAAAGCCAGTCACGGATACTCTCCGGTGACCAATGAAAGATTGTATGATTTAAATAGAGAAGCACCAGCGCGATGACCAAAATAAGCGCTATCCAAATGTAAAGTTTGTTCGATTTCAATGGGCATCGCCTTCTTTCTAACACCAAAGTGAACTGCCTATATGTTTATTCTAACAGATGTATGTGACAATCCTATGTTTTAGACGGTTATGAAGTGTAAGTAAATTTCATCCATCTGATTTAGTGAGCATTGAGGGAGAAGAAAATTCAGTAACGAAGTAGACTTCTACACCATGAATCACGACGGCTTCGTCAAAATACTTCGCTTGCACCATATGGAAGCTTGTATATAAAGCAACCACAACAAAACTCATGACCGATATCCAGGTGATGGATTTTGGTCATGAGTTTGCAGGGAGCTTTTATGAAAGCAACGGAATGCGTGCTTTGTACTTTTCAATCAATGCATTGTTACGTTCGTCAGACCCATCGATATTGCCACTCAAAAAGATCGGCGGTTCAAAGCCGTTGGCTGCCATGATCCCTACAGCTTCGGCCAAAATAGCATTTAAGATTGTCGCCCCAATGACCGTTGACGTAGGCGCAAAAGGGACATCAACTGCGTCGTCTGACAACAAGGCATCTCCTTTTGGTGCGTGGTTGTCGATTACGAGATCAACGGCATTGTATAAATGGTACCCCTCGTTATGACGCGAAGGCTGGCTTTTTGAATAAGTGAGAGACGTTATTCCGATGACAAACGCCCCTTTTTGTTTAGCAATGAGGGCAACATCTGCAGGGACGGGATTGCGCCCGGACGTTGACAAGACAATCATTACGTCACCAGGCTCGATATCGACCTCTTCCATAAAGGTAAGAGCATAATCATTTTTCCGTTCTAACGATGAAGAAGTCACAGCCCCTTCATGCAACATAAGCGGTTCATGGAAAATCGGGTGAATGGGAACGAGCCCACCAGCCCTATAGAACACTTCCTCCGTAAGAATATGCGAATGACCACAGCCAAAAAGATGAATGATCTTCCCAGCTTCAATCGCTTTAGCAACTTGATCCGCAGCTTCCTTCATCGCTCCATGCTCACGATCTTTCACAAGGTTATGAAGCTCTAGGATTCCTGAAAAATAACGATCTATCATTTGCTTAATTCTCCTCCTTCTCGTTCAAGGCAGCCGCTACTAAATTGGCCATTATGTCTAATGAATGTTCAATCACAAATCGGCCTTTTTCCTCAGTAGCTAGTGTAGCATCGCCTAAAACAGCTGTAGTAGTGAAGTCCTGCCAAGGGGTGGGGGTGACGTCTGCTGTGTCGGGAATGGTTGGCATGTCATCAATGGCTTTGTTCATATCGACGAATTCCTTAGCGAGATACAGCATATAGGAGGTTTCGATTTCGCATGCATGAAAATAATTACTGTGCGGAGAAATAGACTCTCTGATTTGTGGGACAGTCTCTTTCATGCCTGGATAAAAGAAATAAAAGACCTTAAGCGTTGGATGTTTGTCATACAGTACACGGGCAGCTTCTTTCAAAGCGACCGCATTGCCAAGGTGACCATTCATCATCACAAACATCTTGAACCCTTGTCGGTATAAGCTTTCACCTATATCGACAAGCATGGAGATAAGCGATTCATTGGATACTGTGAGACTTCCAGGGAAATCTTTTAGGCTCCACACCTGACCAAAGGGAAGGGTAGGGAGAACCATCGCTGGGCTCTTTTCCGCAAGTTTTTTGGACATTTGATCCGCTAATATATTGTCGGTGGCGAGTGGAAGGTGAGCGCCATGGGCCTCTACAGCGCCTACTGGCAATATTGCAACTGGACGCTCTTGTATTTTTGTTTTGATCGTCGCTGATGTCTCATACTGAAATTCCATTCAATTCACCCTTTACTTGGAAAATGTCATGCAACGTGCAGGATTCTGCACAAAAAATTTATACACAAGGGCTTCGGCATCATAGCCACGTTCGGTTGCTTCTGCGGTAAAGCGGGTTTTCCATTTGCTAATAATATACTCAAGACCAAGCCCATAGTCGTAGTGCTTGTAGTATGTCTTTCTAGCCGTATCGCCACTGATTAAAATCTGATCTTCAAATCCATGATCAACGAGGTTCAGAATACAATTTATCCGCGTGCTCTCTGGGGCATATTTAATTTTGGCAATGCCATCGAATGAAAGCATGGCTCCTGTTCTGGCCATTTGGATGTGGTAGAAGGGGTCAGGGTTCCGGTCCATATGCCCCACGCTCCAATTGTTTAAATCCACTCCTTCACGGCGGAGCCATTCCGCTTGCTCAAGCCCCATCGTACCAGCTTCCGTGTGAGAATGAACAGGTGCCTTTGTTTCATGATGCGCAATGGCCACAGCTTTCATTGTTTTCTCTTCCTGAGGCGTCATCCGATTATAGCCTGTGCCAAACTTCACTTGTCCTGCGCGTATGGACGTTCCTTCTAACCCTTCTTCAACTTCACGGATCACAAAGTTAGCAAGATCATGTACGCTCGTCTGGTCAATCCATTCGTAAAAGCTGGCAAAATCCCCGATATGTGGCTTTAGGTGTTCGGGAATTTTGGCATCCCACAAAAAGCTTTTGTTGAATCCAGCGGTACCGATGATCTGTACACCAGTTTTTCGACCGATATCACGTACGGCTAAGACGTCGCGACCGTAATCGACTGCTGTTGCGTCGACAATTGTGTTGCCACCAAGTGAAAAAAAATCTTTGACATCAAGGAGCGATTTTTCAGGATCATCAAGCAATAAATCGTCAGCTCCACGCTCAACCCAGTAAGGAGGACGACAAACGATGTGCTCATGTGCGTATGTAAAGCCAAGCTCACCAGGTGGAAGATCCCCTTCGAATGTGCGGACAAAACTCATGATTAAATCAACCTTTCTTTATTTAGGTAAAATAAATCTGGCTCAGTAAGTGAACATCCCAAACTGAGCCAGAAAAGATAAATTATAGAAGTAGTTGGGCGAGGAAACTCACGATCGGACCGAGAATAAACATGTCAGAATCGGCTGCCCACATGGCTGTGTCTGGAATTGTTTTTCCAATAAATGTTGTTACCATTAAATACTGTCCCCATGCAACAACAGTTGCTGTTAGGAAACCACCAAGCAAGGCTCCACGAACACCGCCAGTTGCGTTTCCAAAAACCCCTGCAGCTGCCCCGTGGAAAAAGAGTACGATCATCGTAGGGACGAAGATGTATGCGACTGTATTTCCAATGATGACGAGCCAGATTAAAGCGCCAACGAATGCGCCTAAGAATCCAAGAACAACGGCATTTGGTGCAAACGGGAAAATAATTGGAACATCAAAGGCAGGTTTTGCACCTGGGACGATCTTCGTAGCGATTCCTTTAAAAGCAGGGACGAGTTCACCGATAAACATCCGTACCCCCATCAACACAACAGCAATTCCTGCTGCAAAGGTAAACGATTGAATCATCGCGAACACGATAAAGTTCTGGCTACCTGCAGATGCCACAAGCTCCTGAGCGCCAGGTGTTGATTTTGTCATCACAACAATGGCTCCTATAACAAACAGGATGCCCATTGTGAGAGCGGTAATTACGTTAGAGTCGCGTAAAAACTCAAGTCCTTTAGGAAGCTTTAATTTTTCAGCATCATTTTCTTTGTTTCCAAATAGTTTTCCACCAAGGGCGCCTAGAAGGGCGACAGACGCAGATGTGTGTCCTAAGGCGATATTATCATTACCTGTAATCTTACGAAGGATCGGCTGTGTAAGCGCTGGCTGCACAGTCCAATAAATGCCTAGAACGACGGCAAGGAGGATAACAGCTCCCCAGAAATTCACATCTGTACCGACGGTGTTGACGACAATCCCAGTAAAAATCATCGCTGTCCAGAACATCATGTGTCCAGTTAAATAAATGTATTTCGCCTTAGTAAATCGAGCAAGTAATACATTGATAAGAAAACCAAGCGTCATCGCCATTGCGACCATAGAACCGAATTCGTTGCTAAAAGCGTCTTGGCCCATGAAATCAGATAATGCAGTTGATTCAAGATTAAAGACTTCTTTCCACATCGGTTCGAATATACCAAGTGTCCCTGCAATAACGCCAGCACCAGCATTGATAATTAAGAAACCAATGATTGTTTTGAATGTTCCGCTAATAACTTGACTAGGGCCTTTCTTTTGCAATAAAAGCCCAATAAGTACGATTAAGCCAAGTAAAACAGCCGGCGTAACAAAAATGTTTTGTGCGATCCATAAAATAATGTCCATGGGTGAATCCCCCTATTTAGTTGTCATTTATGATACATGTGGCTCAAGAGCCTTTTTAATTTCTTCCTCGTCAAAATAATTGTTCACAACAATGATGGTCGATGAATGACCTGCAAGAGTTTCTGAAAGCTCCTGGCTCGTAATAATGAAGTCTGCATTCATGCTTGATGCACTTGAAACGTCTGTGTTTTCGACGTCAGCTCCAGAAATCCCCATTGATTGCAAAACAGATTCTACGTTCATTTTCAATATCAAGCTCGTTCCTTGACCTAAACCACATACTGTTAATACTTTCATATTGTCGTACCTCCTAGGATTTGTTCGATGTCTTCATAACTCGTAGCATTGAGTAGCTTCACAACGTTTGCTTCTTTTGAGAGGAGCGTTGTCAGGCGTTTCAATAGTTCAAGGTGCTCTTCACTTGATGTGGCTCCAAGAGCAAATACAAGCTTCACTGGGTCATTGCTTGTATGACCGAAGACAACGCCATTCTCATACCGCACAAGTGAGATCGAGGATTCATGAGCCCCATCCTCTGGCCTTGCATGAGGGACTGCGATTTGCGGAGCTAGAACGATATACGGTCCATTCTTTTTAAAAGAACGTACCATAGCATCGACATAACCCTGCTGAACAGATCCCTCAGACACTAGCAATTCACCAGCTTCCTGAATGGCATCTTCTGGGGTTGTTGCCTGTCCGGTCAAACTCACAAGTGAACGATGAAGAAATTTCATGGTGTATGCCTCCTGCGTAATTTTACTCTCCGATTTGAAGCCACTCTGACATTTTGTTTGCTGTCTCCATGTCAAGAAGTTGGTTTCGTTTTGTAGTACTGTTTAAGCATTTCGTTAGCTCTGAAAGGGCTTCAAGATGACTGTGTTCATCTACTGGGGCAATCACAAACAATATTTGCACTGGTTTTCCAACAAAATCAACAGGTTGCTTTAATGTGAGGATGCTCATACCGAGCTTTTTCACACCATCCTCTGGACGTGCGTGCGGAAGCGATACGCCTGGTGCGATGACCATATAAGGACCATACGAGTGGACGATCGAAATCATCGCCTCAACGTAGCTCCGTTCAATGACACCTGCGGCTCTTAAAGGCTCTGCGGCAGCGATGATGGCTTCTTGCCAGCTAGTACATGTTTTCTGCAGCTGAACATAGCTTGGTTGCAACAAATCAGAGAGCGTATAAGGTGTGCTTGGTATGACTTCGTTTACATGCGTATGCTGCGCAACATAGGTTCTTAGCGTCTGCTCAAGTTCAGAAGGGAGTGGTGAATCGACGTATTGACCGACAATTGAGAGAATGCCTTCAACCATTGGTTTTGGTGCTTCCGTGTTGCCGAACAACCGGTTTGTCTTTTTTAAGAGCCATTCCTTATCTGCATCTTTTAAGATCGGCTCAACCTTAAGAACAGGGATGGAATCATTCTGTAAGGAGACCGTTGTAATAATGACATCCACAACAAATGCATCCTCTTCGTATTGGCGGACTGAAACAGGGCCAACAATGTCTAACGAAGAAAACAGTGATTCGAGCTGTTGCTTTAACAATCGTGATGTTCCGATCCCGCTAGCACAAACAAGCAATGCCTTTTTTCTCCGTTCAGGTTTTGCCCCTTCACGTTTGAGCCATCCGCCAAAATGCATTGCAATAAAGGCGACTTCATCTTCTGGAACAGGCACAGCAAGCGCATCTCTAAATGCATCAATTGACTTACTCGTCAGCTCATAAACGTAGGGATACTCTTCCTTAATAGACTGAAAGTGAGGCGTCCCGAGGTCAATGTGATACTTTAAACGATAGTAAGCGGGTTGAATATGCATTAAAAGAGACTCTTCTATATGCTCTCTGTGTCGCAGAAGCAAGCAAGCATTTTTTTGAAAACTGTCGACGATATCCTTGACCATTTGATAAAAATCCACTTCACTGTCTGCAGGTTTGAATTCATGGTCAGACGTCACTTTCGCTGAGAGCAACAATGTGGCGAGGTAATAAATCTCGTTTTTTGGAAAATCCACATGTTTAGACGAAAGAATACGCTTTGCCATTTTCTTTGCCGCTACAAATTGGGGAGTTTTTTCTAATCCATGGATATCAGCCTCTAACAAGTGAGCATTATGGCCATTCGTGATGCGTCTTAAAATAAACATTAGGCGTAATACGAGGGTATGCACCATCTCATCTGTAAAGCGTAGGTCCAACTCTTTCTCTGCAAGGTGGATCCAGTCACGTGCAAGCACAAAATCTTCCTTCACATCCGCTATTGGTGCAGGAATTGCATAAGACGTTAAGTGTTCCCACAACGGAACAGGAAATGCTTGTGGAAGGAAATACCCTAAAGCAGTACGGATGTTTGCTTCCTCTCCATGAATGCCATTGCCAGTGTGGCGGTCAAAAAGGAGCTCAAGCTGAAAGGTGGCAAGATCCTCGCGCAACCCCTTGATGTCCTCAAGGATGGTGTTTCGACTGACGAGAAGAACGTCGCTAAGGTTTTCAAGAAACCAGAATGTGTCCTGATGTGACATGACTAAGATGGCAATCCATGCGCGGCGTTCGACTGGCGTGTAGGAGTAGGCCAAATCATTTCCGCGAAGCAGCTGGTTACGTATACGCTCTGTAAAGTCAGAATGAATCTGAAACCCTTGCCCACGAACCCGTTCTACTTGAGCACAATGAATATCCGTCAACCATAAGTTAAGCTGTTGAATGTCAGAATATACGGTTCGACGTGAAATCATGAATGTTTCTTGCAACTCATAATCAGGAACCGGGCCGTGCGAATCCAAAAGATGGTGCAACATCATCATTGTTCTGCGGTCTAAATCGATGGGAAACCCCTCCTCAGTGCAAGCTGATGTGAGTGACGCCCTTCTAGGACTAACTATACAGTTCCCTAGGAAAAACGTATAGTCCAAATGTCCCCCAGAGCTTTGTGCAAAGATTTGAATGTCACTCATATCACAGCCAAATGTTCATCGGCAAAAACAGAATAAAAATGAAGTATTTATAATGAAAAAGAAAGAGAAAAAAAGCACGATTATTTCAAATCTACTTTTGTTTAAAAATTGATAGCGCTTTAATTCCAATGGGCTTATAAGAAACGTTTTGTTTTATTGTAAGCCTTTTGGCCTGTATGGAAAAGAGGTAGCGAGACTCCAGCGGCAAAGAAAGAAAACACGTCGAGGTACTTTCGAATCGATGTTGCACTTTTTACAATCACGACCACTTCGTCAAAATACTTCGCTTTCCGCGGGCACGGCTTCAGCTCCCTAGGAAAGCAAAAGCTTTCCTAGGGGATCTTCAGCTCGCGCTGTTCCACCCTAAAGGGTACAAGTGCAACATCGACTCAAAAAGACTTCGTCGTGTTTTCTTTGCCGCCAGGAGTCTACGTATGTTGACTACGCTGATGTTTGTTTCCGAGTAAATTGTTTTTCTTTGTCCCGGTCTCATATAACGGAGAAATTGGAAAAGCGAGTTGCTTACCAAACAAGACAAGTATGTGCATCGTTTCATGCAAAGTTACGTCACCTAGTGCAGTATTGATGCAGCGGCATCAATAAAAGCAATCACTAGCGAGACTCCAGTAGTAAAGAAATCACGACGAAGCGTACTTCTGAGTCGATGTTTCACTTGTGCCTTTAGGGTGAAAGTGAGCGTAGGGCAGCTTGTATAGAAAGCAACGAACATATTGAATTGCAGGTTTACCCATTTATATCTCAGCGTGTTTGCCAAATGTAAGGTGCGTAGTTGAGTATATAATTTGTCGTTGCGCACTCAAATTTCCTGAAGAAAAGGATTGCACTAAACATAAAGATCAGATAAAATAAGTTTAAAATCATACATGTTATTTTTCCTAACATATGAAGGGGAGTAGTTCTAACATGACAACCGTTGTTTATCCGACAGATACGAAAACACTTGAAAGCATCCAGTCAGAAATTAGTGCTCATGCTGTTGAATTGTTGCATCTTCAATTTATTGACATTGAGGGTATTATGAAGCATGTGACGGTAACATCTGCCCAGGTGGAAGACGTCGTCTCTGGAAAAATTATGTTTGATGGGTCATCGATAAAAGGTTTCTCTCCAATTAATAAATCTGACCTATACTTACAGCCTGATTTATCAACGTTTTGTGTGATGCCTTGGACGAAAACGGAAGAGTATTCTGAAGCGCGTTTCATCTGCTCTGTAAAAAATCCTGACGGAACGGATTTTGCAGGAGATCCAAGAAACGTGTTAAAAAAAACAGTAAAGCGTGCAGCTGATAAAGGCTTTTCTATTTCTGTAGGACCTGAATTGGAATTTTTCCTGTTTGAAACTGATGCAGCAGGGCGTCCAACGCAAACAACGCAAGATTTTGGAGGCTACTTTGAGCCATCCCCACATGATTTCGGTGAAAAAGTACGTACGGACATTTACAAAACATTAAAGCAAATGGGCTTTATTATAGAAGCATCTCACCATGAGGTGGCCATTGGACAGCACGAGATTAACTTCAAATATGCCGATGCTCTTGGCGCTGCAGATCTCTCAACAACCTTCAAGTGGGTCGTTAAAACAGTCGCCAGAAAGCACGGGCTTCATGCTTCCTTTATGCCGAAACCGATCGCTGGTGAGAACGGAAGCGGAATGCACACCAACATCTCACTTTTCGATATCGAAAAGCAAGAAAATGCTTTCTTTGATGAAACGGATAAAAAGCAACTCTCGCCATTAGCATACCAGTTTATCGCTGGAATGATTGACAATGTGAAAAATTTCGTTGCAGTCACTAATCCACTTGTCAATTCTTACAAACGTCTCGTTCCGGGATACGAGGCTCCTTGTTACATTGCTTGGTCGGATTCAAACCGTTCTGCATTAATTCGAATCCCGGCAACAAGAGGAGCTGGCACGCGCGTTGAAATTCGTTGCCCGGATCCATCTGCCAATCCTTATCTCGCCTTCGCCGTTGTGGCAGCCTCTGGACTTGATGGGATCGATCGTCAACTTGAAGTTGTAGATCCTGTGGATGCAGACATTTTCGCAATGGATGCAGCTGAATTGAAGGAGCGTCAAATTGACAATCTTCCAAGCAGCCTTGAAGCAGCAATCAATGCTTTTGAAGAAGGCGACTTCGGTCGTAACACATTAGGTGACCACGTATTTGAAGAGTACGTTGCGGCGAAGCGCAACGAGTGGGATTCGTTCCGCACAGCTGTGACTGGTTGGGAAATAGAGCAGTACCAAACAAAATTCTAAAAAAACGAAGTGCTATGCCAAAAGCTCATTAAAAAACGTGCCAATCGACTAGATCGATTTGGCACGTTTTTATCGTAGTGTTCATCAGAAACGCCAACAGTCTTAGAAAGAGAACTCTCCTATGGAGTGACAATCAATTAATGGGAGACGCCCCTTTCTATCGATTGTTGTCCCTTTCGTACGAGACCTAGATAGGCGAGCCATGACAACGCAATGGAGATGAGAATGACAGAACTCATTGGCAGGGCGGTTGACTCTCCGGCAATTCCAGTCAAAGGCGCTGTAATTGAACCTAGCAAAAATGGCAGCAGCCCAAGTAAGGCAGATGCGCTCCCTGCTCGATGTCCTTGCGTTTCAATGGCTAGCGAGAAGGACGTGGTTGAAATTAGTCCTATGGTGGAAACGAAGAAAAACAACGGAATTGCGATCAGCACAAGCGGACCTTGAAAAAGCGTTGTGAAAAAAAGAGTAACACTTGCTATTCCTGCTATTGTTAAACCGACCTGAAGGATTCTTGTTTCGGAATATTTGTTTGCAAACCGACCGACTAAAAAAACGCCAAGCATTAAACCAAGTCCGTTCACACCAAAGAGGTAGCTAAACGTTTGCGGAGAAACGCCATAAATCGTTTGATACACGAAAGGAGTGCCTGATACATAGGCGAAAATGGCACCTGTCATAAAGCCTTGTGTTAACGCGTACCCTGTAAATTGGCGATCCTTCAATAGGTCAATGAACGTACGAAAGGTTGACAGGATGGTACTTGGAACACGTTTTTCCAATGGAAGTGTCTCTTTTAAAGAAGAGAAGACAATGAGAAGCATGATGCCACCAACAGCACTTAAAACATAGAAAATCCCATTCCAATCTGTGAATTCTAGAATGACACCACCAACAACAGGGGCAAGAATTGGTGCGAGCCCATTTAACAGCATAAGAAGGGCGAAAAACTTTGTTAGCTCAAGACCCGAGAACATGTCCCGAACAATGGCGCGTGAAATCACAATTCCCGCAGAGGCAGCAAAACCTTGAATAAAGCGCCCTGCAATGAACAGTTCAATAGAACTAGAGACCGCACAAATAAGGGAGGCGACAACATACAGGGCAATTCCAATCAACAATGGCTTGCGTCGCCCTTGAATGTCACTTAAAGGACCTAGAAACATCTGCCCTAAGCCTAAGCCGAGCAAACAAGCGGTTAAACTAACTTGCACAAGCGATGCATTGGTACTCAAATCATTCGCTATCGTTGGAAAGCTTGGCAAGTACATATCAATAGTGAGTGGCCCGAATGCGGCAAGCGAGCCAAGAAGAACGGCCATTCGAAAACGTTGTATTGCGGTCAAGAGGTCACAGCCTTTCAATGATGAGTTCATCATGATGTAATCCATTTCATAAAAAAATACTTACTCATTGTAACGCAAACGATTGGAATGCTAAAGAGATATTTGGCATAGAATAGTAGGTTTACAGGAATAACACAATTTGAAAGTATAACATTAACGTGTGTATATGACCTCGTCGAAGGAACGTTTAGCCATGAAAATAGTGAGCCCCGTAACCATGGGACTCACTATTTTTTTGGTTATTCTAACCCAACTTACGCAGTGCAAAATCACCTTCAATGTTTGCTGTGCCTGAGTCGATGTTGCAATTGTGCCCTTTAGGGTGCAAAGAAAACACTGTCGCTTCGTCAAAATACTTCGCTTTCACCCTACGAGTACAAGTGCAACATCGACTCGAGAAGACCTCGTCGTGTTTTCTTTGCCGCCTGGCACGGCTTCAGCTTCCTGGGAATCTTGCTTTCCGAGGGGATCTTCAGCTCGCGCTATTCCACCCTAAAGGGTATAAGGTCAACATCGATTCGAGAGTACCTCATCGTGTTTTCTTTACCGCAGGAGTCTACGTATTTTGACTACGCTGATGTTTGTTTCTGCATAAATAGTTTTTATTTTGTCCCGATTCATATAACAGGAATTTGAATTAGCTGGGATGAGTAAATTTAATAATTTTTTATAAGTCATGCCTGAGCATGTAAAGAGCTTTAAAAAATCAAAAGCAACCCCAACACTGAATTTCAAGTTAACCCAGTTATATCTAAGCGTCTCTTCCAAATGTAAGGTGCGAAAGTTGAGTTATACTGTTTGACCTGTTCGTATTAGTTGATCTTGCCCGCATAGTCTTCGGAGATTCGTTCTAATTCGTGTAACAGGATATCTAGTTCCTCGTGCGTAGTTAAGTGGCTGAAGGACACTCGGATAAGTCTTCTCGCAGCAAGAGAGCCATAGCCTCTAGCCATCAATGCTTTTGATGGGTCTTGCTCTCCCGCTTTACATGCTGTCCCTGTGGACACAGCGATATTTTTTTTGTTGAGCTCAAGCATAATATGCTGACCTTCCATAAAGGAACTCGTCACAGCAGCGATAAAAGGGGATTGTCGCTCATGTAAATCCATAAGCTCATATGCCACTTGGGTAACATTCCATTCACGAAGTTTCATATAAAGTGACGAGACATGGTCCATTGTATCTTCTTGACGTAAGCGTGTTTCATTTGCGGCCGTTGTCGCGGAAAGAATTCCTGGGACATCAACTGTGCCTGGTCTTCTTCCGTTTTGATGAGTGATGTTTTTGAATGGGGGCGTATACCGAACAGCGGGGTCCATCCAAAGGATACCTACGCCTTTTGGTCCGTAAAATTTGTGTGCGGAAAGTGTGCACGAGTCAAATGAATACAAATCGCGGGAAAATGGCAAGCGCGCAAATGATTGCACTGCATCGACATGAAAGTGGACAGGTGTATGTTTTAACAGTTGCCCAATTTCCCTCACTGGCTCTATGAAGCCGAGCTCAGACACGACGTGAGAGCAAATAACTAATCCTGTATCGTCGCGTAATGCTTGTTCGACGTCGCTCGCTGTATAAATCCCCTCTTCATTTAGCTTAAGCTCGGTTGCGCTTGCTCCATAAAGACGGACGGCCCGTTCGACGGCCATATGAATGGAAGGGTGCTCTAACGGGGAGTAGATGATATTTCTTTGATAGGAAGGCTTTGCTGCAATAATGCCGATAATGGCAAGAATATTCGCCTCCGTCGCCGTTGATGTAAATGTAACTCCGCTTGGTTCTCCGCCTAGCCACTCACCGAATAAGGAGCAACATTGCTGAATGGCGTTGCTGGCATCGGTGCCAACGTCGTACAGCCCTTGTGTGTTTCCATAATACGTTCTGGCAGCTTCAACGTATGCCTGTAAGGCTTTTTCGCTCATTGGCGTTGTAGCTGCATAATCAAAATAATGCATTCGTGTGACCTCCTATAAAACGTTCCATTTAGTTTGAGAAGCTTGAGGATTAATTTCTATAAAAATGCCTTGTCATAACTATAATTATGTGTAAAGATATGTGTCAAGACACTTGGGTGATAAGTTGATTTCTCAAGGTCTCGGATTCTTGGAAAATGATAAAAAATAGAGGTGTACCTTGATGCACACATCCTTCTATGATTGCGTCATTATTGGTTCTGGCTTAGCAGGTCTTACAGCAGCATTATCTTTACCAGATACTATGAACATCCTTGTGCTTGCGAAAGGCACTTGTGAGCAGTCAAGTTCTTGGAAAGCCCAAGGTGGTGTCTCGGCAGCAACGGAAGCGGAGGATACGTGGTCGCTTCATAATGAGGATACACGTCAAGCAGGGGCAGGGCATTGCCATCACAAAAATACGTCTATTATGACCAAAGAAGCGACAACAGCTATGAGATTTCTCTCGAATTGTGGCGTCCGGTTTTCCCCTCATATCCATCAAGAAGGGGGCCACCAACAAAGACGAATCCATCACATTGATGGAGATCAAACGGGGGTAGGGTTGATCACTGCGTTGTTGAATTCCCTTACGCCAAATATAGAGATTGCATTTCATCACACAGTCGTCGAACTCGCTGTCAATGCAGAAGGCTGTTGTATCGGTGCACATGCTGTCTCGCGAGAAAATCAACAGCAAACGTATCTCAGCCCTGCAACGATCATCGCTTCAGGAGGATGTGCTGATTTATTTGCTCATTCTTCAAACGGTGGCGGGTCGATAGGGTCAGGCGCTGCACTCGCGCTTAAAGCAGGAGCACTTCTGACAGACATGGAGTTTATGCAATTTCACCCAACATTATTGCTAGATCACGCCGGTCAAAGCATTGGTTTAGTGTCTGAGGCTGTGCGTGGAGAAGGTGCTGTATTGGTGGATGGCACCGGAAATTCATTTATGAAGGAGATCCATGCGTTTGGAGACCTTGCCCCAAGAGATGTCGTTGCTCGTGCAATTCATCACAAACGAGGGCATGGGGAAGACGTATTTCTTGATATATCTTCCATACGGCATTTTGCAGTGCAATTTCCTAGAATTGCTGCGATGTGTAAAGCACATGGCTATGAACATAGTACAAAACTGCCAGTTTCACCTGGAGCTCACTATATGATGGGTGGCATTGTCGCTACTATGGATGGAGAGACGACTGTTCCGGGGTTGTATGCGATTGGCGAAGCTGCGTGCACAGGTGTTCATGGAGCGAATCGCTTGGCGAGCAATTCCTTGCTCGAAGCCATTGTCTGTGGTCAAAGAGTCGCTGTCTGCATTTCCTCAAAGGAAAGCTCGTCATCGCTGCTCCACCCTGAGACGACCTCTCACATGCTGCAAATACCTCGTCAACGTTTATCTGCACAACATTTGCAAGTCGAAATGACGAAAGCTTGTGGCATTGTTCGTGAAAATAAAGGGCTCTCCATGTTGCATAGTCAGCTTAAACCAATCGCTGAAATGGCACTAGGCGTCGATTGGAGACGTTTGTCTGTTAAACAAGTGGAACTGCTGCATCGCCTTGTGGTATCGGAACGCATTGTGGCTGCCGCAAGACTTCGGACAGAAAGCAGGGGCGGCCATTATCGAAGCGATTATAGAAATCCAGAAAAGCATTGGGAAAACAAACGCATCAATCACCACAAATCATCACTGTGGAAAGGGGATATAGAGAGTGCAGACATTGCAGCTCAAACGCATGCTTGAAGCGTTTTTAGAAGAAGACCTCGGTCACGGAGACATTACGAGCCAGCCGATTGCTTCCGGAAAGAGAGGGAAAGGGCAATGGATAGCGAAGGAGGAAGGCGTATTTGCCGGAAAAGACGTCATCGATATGCTACCCTTGCTCAATGTATCACAAGACGTGACGATACGTATGCATATCAATGAAGGCGATGTCATTGAACAGGGGACAATCTTGGGTGAAATCGAAGGCCCGCTTCTTTATTTATTGGAGACGGAACGCGTTATCCTGAATTTGGTCCAACGTATGAGTGGTATTGCCACGTTGACGAACAGGGCTGCTCGTTTACTTAATGGTTCGGTCACACGTGTATGTGATACACGAAAAACCACACCAGGCTTGCGCATGCTTGAAAAGCATGCGGTCGTCTGTGGCGGAGGTGTCAACCAGCGCTTCGGTCTGTATGATGGGGCATTAATTAAAGACAATCACATTGCGCTTGCAGGCTCCGTGACCAAAGCGATTGAGTTGGTGCGAGGAGCGGCAGGGCATCTCACGCCGATTCAGGTGGAGGTAGAAACCTATAGCGAGTTTCAAGAGGCACTCAAAGCATCCAATCAGCTTCAAAGCATCCTATTTGATAATGTGTCGCCTGAAACACTTACAGACTGGCTACAAGAGGTTCCAAATCATCTTGTCACAGAAGCGTCAGGAGCGGTGAATATTGAAGATCTGCCTGCCTATAGACCAACAGGTGTTCATTTCGTATCTCTAGGTAAACTCACCCACTCGGCGAAAAGCTTGGATATTAGCTTTAATCTACAAGGGGGTAGAAAGTATGGCACTTGATGTATTGTCCAAGACACTGCGATTGCCAGCACATTACAAACATATGAGCATGGAGGAAATGCACGAACGAATTCACAAGGTGCGTGCAACACTTGGTGAAGAGCTAGTGATCCCAGCGCATCATTATCAAAAGGAGGAAGTGATGCCCTTCGCTGATAAAACAGGAGATTCCCTTGCATTGGCTCAATGGTCATCGACCGTGGACGCGTCATGGATTGTGTTTTGTGGCGTGCATTTTATGGCTGAAACAACGGATATTCTTACAAAGGACAATCAAAAGGTATTGCTTCCAGATGAACGTGCAGGTTGTTCAATGGCAGATATGGCGAATCATTACCAGTTGTCGCGATCATGGGAATATTTACAAAAACGTTTTGGTGATACGATTATTCCTTTGACCTACGTCAATTCAACAGCAGCAATTAAAGCATTTTGCGGTGATCATGGTGGGGCGACATTAACCTCCTCAAATGCAAGAAAGGTGATGGAATGGGCCTATTCAAAAAAGAAACGCATTCTATTTCTGCCTGATCAACACTTAGGGAGAAATACAGCATTTGATATGGGGATTCCGTTAACGAAGATGGGCATGTGGGATCCAATTACCGATACATTGAAAAGTGAACTTGCAGGCAATGAGGAGGACCTCGTCTTGCTTCTCTGGAAAGGTCATTGCTCGGTTCATCAAGGATTTACGACGGCTCAAATTGCTACGTTACGTGAGGAAACTCCAGATGTTCGAATTATTGTTCATCCAGAATGTCCGTTTGATGTGGTTCAAGCGGCAGACGTTTCAGGCTCCACCGCCGCCATTATAAAAGAAATTGAAGCGTCTCCTCCAGGTTCAAAATGGGCTGTTGGCACCGAAATGAATCTTGTAAATCGACTAAAAGCGCAGCACCCAGACAAAGAAGTAACGTCGCTAAATCCCCATATGTGCCCATGTTTAACAATGAATCGCATCGATCTTCAGCATTTGACATGGTCCATTGAACAAATTGCACTTGGGCAGCCTGTCAATCAAATCAAAGTCGATCAACAAACGGCGTCATCAGCACGGCGCGCAATTGATCGGATGTTTCAGCTTGCTTAATCGACAAAAAAGCGATTCCATGTTTCATAGGGAATCGCTTTTGATATGAAATCGCTTACTGAATTAACTATAGTTACTCGCTGGCTCGGCTTCTTTTTTTGTATAATCCTGATTCTCCTCCTCTTCCTCATCAGTACTGTAAAACGATTCTTCGCTATAAAGGTCCTTGTGTGCTGACGATTGAGAGTTAGGAGAGGTATCACTGTCTTCAGTTGTTTCAAAAATTTGGACACTTAATTTATATTTTTTGCCGCGATCTTCGATAAATGGATAAAGCGCTTTTAATTTGTCGATAATCTCACTCGATGTGAATGTGCCAGTCACGTTAAAAGCCAAACGGTCTTCATTTTCCTGCTCATGGTTAAAACGATAAGCGGGCAATATGCTTTTGGAATCCACTGATGAGTGTGTTGTTCTTTTTTGAAGCAGCGCTAGTGTTTTTTCCACGTCAGTGCTTAAATTATTTTGCTGCTTCTGGCCTTGTCCATTAGAAAATGAACCATTGAGTTTCCTATCCGCTTGCTCAATTTTACGTCGTTGATTGTAGACTGTAGCTGTACTTACATCCCAGAGTTGTGCGAGCTCTTGAGCAGAATTTTGATTTAAGTACAACTGGATAAGTTCATTCTTTTGATGGACAGGTAATAGCTGGAAGCGAGTGTAAGGAATCGTTTCTTTCCTGTAACTTTCCATTTGTTCCTCTTCGACAGGGACTGTTCGTTTCGTATGCTTTTTCTCTCGCAATGGGATGCCTAGTTTTTTCATCATGGCATAAAGTTTATAATACGGACAGCCTAGCATCTCGATGATTTCCGCTGTCTTCATCGTTTCTCGCCATTCTCGAATATGATGTTCTTGTTCAACCAAAGGTTTCTCTACTAATTCTTGGTAGCGCATGAATGTCTCCTCCTTGGGGCATATTTTATTTTTATTAATTCTGAATTCGTTATTGATCGACAAACTCCTTCTTATTTTTATAAAAAATTTGTTTCTCCTTCATTTTCTGAATTATTGAGATCAAGCTCTCCTTTTTAGTGGTAATGTTTCATTTGGAAAATGATTGAAAATAGGTCTGAACTTAAAAAATGACGTGTTGGAGATATCTCCAACTCTCTCGAACACTGAATCGAAACAATTCAAAAACTGCCCTCAAAGTCCGTAGTAGACTTTCAGGGCAGCTTAGAATTAAAAGTCAATTGCGAGCATGGCAAGATATACAGTAACTGCTTGTGAAAAGCTTTTGACGTCGAGCTGTGTTCGTTCAATAAATTTATCCACACGGTATTGCAAGCTATTTCGATGAATAAACAACGCTTTTGACGCGGTCGTAATGTTCATATTGCACTCTAGGAAGGTACGAATACTGTCCATCAGCTCTTTGTCGTCACGAATGTCAGAAAGCAATAGCTGTAGCTCTTCTCTTGCTTCAGGAGACGAATGGGAAAGAAGGAAAAGGGGAAGCTGATGGCTATGTGTGAATACATGAGCTTTCGTATTAAGTGTCCTTGTTAGGTCAAAGCTTTCTTTCTCCAGACGATAAGAAATTGGAGAACGAAGTCCAGCTTCTGCAATCTGACCAACGTATAAATGGACATCTGTATAGAAATCACCTGTGAGCGCTTCGGCTAAATCTTCATAAGCAATCGCTTCTTCCAGCTGTGCATTCTGTGGCTCCACTAAAACACCTCGATGGAGCGTCTCCCATAAAAGAACAGGTTCATAAGGGTAAAGCCCAATAATGGCCTCTTCAAACGCATTTCGATCGAGAAGGGCTTCTTTCATATGAAAATGGAGCAGGCGGTAGGAAGGCAATTCTTCAGCTGGAGGATTCGTTGTAAATAAAAGCTGGTGCCAAGGCTTTTGATGAGAACTCAAGGACCGTTCATCCACATGCTCCAAGTCAAGAAACAACGTAAGCAGCTGTCTTTCTTTTGTCGTCATTGCCACTTTTCGAACACCAATCCATTCGCCTTTGAATTGAAACCATTCAAAGGCGTCAACATCCGTCGTCGCATCCGTCTCAGCTTCTATGATGACGTTATGACGAAAAATCTGTTTTAATTGGTCAATCACAGATTGATTAGCCATTCAATTTCAGCGCCTTTCTACAACGTCCTTTCATTCGGAAAGCTGCTTTATTTGTCCTTCAAGTGTCGCATACAAAGCAATGACCTGCACATCGGGATACCATGATTGAATAATTTCAGCAGCCTTCTCGGTCATCGTGCATTGCTCTCTCTCAGGCGCCGGGTTGCCCGCACAGCCTTCATGCCCAACTACAGCGACGAGGCTGGAGTGGTGAATGAGAATAGAGACGTCTAGCATCTTTTTGAATCGTTTAATATCGTCTTCAGTACCATCTAAGATCAGTTTGTTCGGACCGGCATCCGTAATCGAGTCAACGTATTTGGCGTTGTGTGTTTCTTGCATCCATTGTTGAACAGACTCCTGTACGCGTCCATCCATACAGTTTATAACAGTAACGAATTCTTTTTGTGTCATGTGAGACCCTACTTTCTATTAATAGTGTTTAACGATGGCTTGAATGCCTTCATGAGCATCCTGCCAGTCGCTTTGTGAGATTGGCGAAAGAGAGGCTGTATGTGTTTCAGCTGTTTGGGTTGTGACCTCAATCGCCAGTCGTTTGGCATCAGCAAGCTGTGTATTGACGAGAGCGATATTCCATGGCTGATAGACGTCAGTTGCATTTTGGCTCCACTGCTCAAGCAATTCCTCTACGATGGCAAAAAGCGTCGATTGCGCATCCGTTCGACCTGACCCTTCAATAAAGTGTCGTGAAGACTTAATTTGCTTTTGCAACTGCCTAATGACGGTCTGTTCGACTTGAATATCTGCAATTGGGTCAGGCACTGCTTTTTTCTCCGGCTCATAATGAGGAAGAGTTGTGTGAAAAGCGTCCGCTAATGGGGTTTCCCATGACCGGTACATGTCTTGGATCAGCACTGTTGCCTTTTGTTCTAAACGTAATGCGGTCGCCCTGAATTCTTGCACAAGGGCAGTATTTATCATTTGAAGGAACTCCTTGACCCCTTCAGCGATGCCTTCTTGATAAGATGTTCCATAAAATAGTCCGGGGTGGAAGGCTTGCTTAAACCATGATGTTGCATTCAGCATGGTGCGTTGGCGTACATGATACAACAATTGGGCGGTCTCGTTTTGGATGGCGTCTAATTGAGGTTCCGCGTTTTTTTCATTCATTGACGCTGTTAATTGCTTCGCCTGCGCTTCAATGACCGTGATTTTTTCTGTACGCTTTTCTTCAGACAGCTGCGCGTTTTCTAACGCTTCTTTAATGACGTGATCGAGAAAATGGAGTTCCTGAATGGCTTCATTGGCGACTACGGCAGATAGCTCATGTTGAACAAATTGTTGGAAGGCTGTTTGAAAGTCGGCTAAACCAGACTGCACCTTTGTTTCATTATGCAAGGCTTGTCTGCTGGAGACAGAAAACAGTTTTGGTCTAAAAATGTGACGCTCTGCAAGCTGCTGCTGCACATATGTCTCGACATCATTCAGCTCATCGGCATTTGCCGCAAGATCCTTCGCATTAATGATGAAGAACATTTTATCTAAAGCAAAGGCGTCCTTCACTTTGCCAAGCTGGTCGAGGAATTCACGATCCGCTCGCGAAAAAGCATGGTTGTAATACGTCACAAAAAGAATGGCATCCGCATTTTTGATATAGTCAAACGCCACAGACGTATGCCGGCTATTGATTGAATCTGCCCCAGGGGTGTCTACAAGTGCAATTCCTTCAGATGTCAGTGGAGAATCAATATGCACATCAATGGAATCTACATAGCAAGCCAATGCTTCGTCAGCGATATAGGCCTCATATTGATCAGGACCAACGGTAAAGGCTGTCCCAATATGTGATTTTTGTGTCGCCCAGCCTTTGAGAAAGGCATTGAAAAACGCTTGATTTGCGCCGGCATTTTCTGGCCATGACAGCGTAGAACGTAGCAACTCGATATCGTCTAATTGAGTGACTTGTTTTCCTGTTGGAGCTAAGGCGTGATTCACATCGTCAAGAAGGTCGTCGCCCTGTTTCATATGAATGGTGGCATGTCTGTCAGGATGAGTTTCATCAATGGGGTAAATGCGATTGACGGCAGCCGTCGTTGGTTGTGGTGACACTGGTAAATAAGAGCCACCTAAAAGCGCATTGGCAAAGGATGATTTTCCAGCAGAGAAGGCGCCGAATAAAGCGACCGTAAAGCGTTTGTTTTCAATCCGTTTCGCCTTTTCAAGCAGGCGGAGACGCGATTGCTCCAAATTAGTCACACTCGTTAAACATTGTGCAGCCCTATATAAATCGGAAAGCAATTGCTCTTTGTTTACGTCGTTTGTGGCCATTGAATAAAGAGGCTCGTTTTCCTCCGTCGTATGTAATTCATCCTCCATTTGTGTAGAGAAGTCTGGTAGTGGCTCTGGCTGTTTAGGTGCCAGGAGTTGTTCCAGCAACGAATGCTTAACGGGAGTAGGGGCTTCGAGCTCTGATAGAAGAGCCGCTTTTGCTTCGGCTAGCTTTTGGTCGAGCGTTTCTAGCTTATTCGCAGCGTCCACCAATGCTCCCCAACGGGAAACGTCATCCGCCTGGGCGCGTTTCTTTTCCTCAATTTGAGTTGTGAGTGCTTCAGCCCCTGCATCTATAAGTGGAAAGAAGGCTTGCTTGGCAAGATGGCGTATGTGGCTCATTACGTCATCTCTATATTTTAGCACGTAGTCAGGGTTGGCTGTGGCACCGGGTTGAATTAAGCTGTGCAAGTCTTTTGGCTGATATGGAAGTGTGGTTTGAAAAACAGCTGCCTGCACATTCGGAGAGGTGACTTCTACAGACTGAAAATGGGTTTGAAGCGTATTTTGTAAATTGCCAAGCAAATGCTCCAAGCCATTCTGAAGGCTCTCGTTTAATTGAGTAAGTCGCTCCTGACGAATGGTTTCCACCTTTTTTTTCGTTGAAAACAATCCAGGCTTAAAATTGGCTTCCATCGCTTCTAGGTACACTCGGACTTGTTCTCTCACATCAAACGAGAACAAAGGGGCGTTATACGCGGTTTGTTCAATGTCCTGTCGAGCGGCTTTGATGAACGCATCCCTTTTCGCTTCTGCTTGTTGGATCTCGTCTGAGAAGAGCTGAAGACTTTCTGTCGCCGCCTGGATATCGTTTTCATCTGCATCAGCAATGATGTGTTCATTTAATTGCCTATCTTCTTCTTGCTGCATACGTAGCCATTCAATATGCTCGTCGACTAGCATACGCGCAGCATGCTGGTCCGTTTCGCCACGATTGTGCTGATGCGTATGTAGAAATGCTTGCAAGTCTGCCCATTCATTTTTCTTAAGCCCAGGTGCCTGGACAGAAATGAAAAAGAGATGTTCTGTCGGAATGTCGTACTGCTTAAATGCAGTCTCGGTATCACGTCGAAATTGCTCAATTTCGATTTCAGTGTCAAGGAGTTTATCCATTTGTGTCACGACAAGAACGATCGGTTTACCAAGCGCTTTTATAGATTGTAAAAACTGTACATTGACGTCTGATTGCACGTGGTTGCAATCCATACAGTATACGACCATGTCAGCTAAGTACATGCCTTCCTCGGTAGCTCTTTGATGGGCTTCGTCGACGGAATCGACACCTGGCGTATCAAGCAAAGTGCATCCGCTTTCAAGTCGTACGTCAGGGTGACGTAATTCAACCGATTCCACATCGTCTCCATTTGTGAGCAAAGGTCGCAAGTCAGAAGCAGTAAACGGGATAGGGAGTGCATAGGTAGCACCAGCCATCGTAGACACGACTGCAGATGCGTCTCCTTTTTTGACTTCAACTAAGTTAGCACTTGTAGGGATGGGACTTGAAGGCAGTAAGGTTTGGCCAATCAAAGCATTAATTAAGCTTGATTTACCTGCGGAAAAATGACCGCACAAAGCAATATGCCATTCATTCTCTGCGGCTTTTTGTATGCGTCTTTGGAGCTTTTTGGCTGTTTCTTGATCACCAGTGAGTTGTATGTGTTGATATAGTCCTAGAAATTCTTTTAAGGACGAATGGTCTAATGAGGCAATCATGAGCAATTCCTTTCTGCAAGCGCAATGAGGTTTAATAAAAAAATAGCATTCCCTATTCGAAATGACAAGTAAACAACAGTTCCGATAAAGCGTGGTACAATGAAACATACTAATCTAATTCTATAATAGGATAGATGAAATCAACGTCAAATGACAGGCAGGAAATGGAGGGAGACATGTGAAATATGCAGTGGGAATTGTTACTGGATGGATTCTCATGCTGGTCTGTATGTACAGTATGCCAGTGTTCACTGGACATGGAACAGGGTCAGTGTTGCTTACGTTGACCTCTTGGCTGCCAGTCGAAATAAACATAGACCTCTTGAATATTATTGTTCGAAAGTCAACTCATTTTATACTTTACGGCGCGTTGGCTGTTTTACTATGGAGGGTCTTGAGAAAAGTGAAGTACGCCAAGCAGCTCGCATGGATGATCGCGACAGGCTGCGGAGTATTTGATGAGCTTTGTCAAAGCTTTATCCCGTCACGGACTGGCGTCTGGTATGATGTTGTTATTGATTCAACCGGAGCGTTTTTATTTCTTCTTCTCGCTTCCGCTATTTGGAATAGGAAAGGAAAAAACGCACATGCAAAGGAGGAGGGGTATGTATGAAGAAAGCGATGTATTTGGTCCTCCTGCTTGTCCTCTTATTGGTTGCTTGTCAACAACAAAACAGTGCATCGGAAACCCCCGGCGCTCAGCCACCTAAAATGACTGATTTGTCAGCTGAGCCAGTAAAACCAATGACCCAAACCTCGCAACGAGCGGCGGATTTGCTTGCCATTGTGCAGCAGGGAACGTCGCAAAACAGTGTGAAAAGCGCTCTAGGTGAACCGAGCGCCCAAATGCATAGCGCAAAAGGAGAAAAGCTGCTTTGGCGCTATGACATAGGCGCATTGCAAACCTTTACACCAGCATCAAACGAAGAGGACGAAGTTGACACTGAGGCGTTAAAGGAAGGGTTGCTGCAATTCCAGCTATTTTTATTTTGGTCAGAGGATCAAAAAGTGCAAGCGTATTCACTGCACTTCGTAGAAGAAGGTGGTGCGCTGAAAAACCCTCGTATGTTGCCCAATGGTGAGATTGTGAATGAATAAAGTGCATCATTAAAAACATCACTAGCGAGACTCTAGCGGCATAGCAATCACGATGAGGTCCTTTCGAATCGATGATGCCCTGGGGTGCAAGGGAATGACGACCGCTCCGTCAACACACTTCGCTTTCTGTGGGGCACGGCTTCAGCTTCCTCGGAATCTTGCTTTCCTGCGGGATCTTCAGCTCGCGCTGATCCCACTAGAGTCTACGTATGTTGACTTCGCTGGGGTTTGCTTCTGCGTACATTGTTTTTATTTTTTATTGGTCTCCGTCTAACGGGGAAAAAAGCGTGTGAAGGCGTGAGTGCTTACCAATCAAGACAAGGTAGTGCATCGTTTCATGCAAAGTTACATCACCTAGTGCTTATTGATGAAGTGGTGGATTTAAGATTTGTTTATAATTAAGATAACTTGGGCAATTGATGCAAGGTGAAATAGATCAATTGACCTCTCCAAACAACGCCTACTGTATTCAGTAAATAAGAATGGTGCCTGTGCTCACAATTCTGTATTTCTAAAAGGTCGTCTTCAGTATTGAAGCGGACTTCTACTTCCTAGATCACTAAAAGAGTCTTTTTTATATTGTTATTAAATTATAAATGCGGATCATTAAAAGCAGCCACTAGTAAGACTCCAGCGGCAAAGAAAACACGATGAGGTATTTTCGAATCGATGTTGCCCTTATGCCCTTTAGGGTGCGAAGAAATCACGAGCGCTTCGTCAAAATACTTCGCTTTCCGCGGGCACGGCTTCAGCTTCCTCGGAAAGCGAGCTTTCCGAGGGGATCTTCAGCTCGCGCTGATACCGCAGGAGTCTGCGTATTTTGACTACGCTGATGTTTGTTTCTGTGTAAATATGTTTTTATTTGTCCCGGTCTCGTATGACGAGTAAGAAAGCGTGTTAAGGAGTGATTGCTTACCAAACAAGACAAGTAAGTGCATCGTTTCATTCAAGTTGGATCACCTAGTGCAGTATTGATGCTGAGGTGGACTTATGTTTAGATAACAACGCTGGCTGTGCATGAGTAAGAGCAAGGTGAGATAAACCAATTAACATCTTGAGAACAAAACCGGCTGTATTCAGTGGATATAATGGAAAGCGAGCGTAGGGCAGCTTGTATAAAAAGCAACCCTAGCTATGAATTTCAGGTTTGCCCAGTTATATCTAAGCTTGTCTGCAAAATGTAAGGTGCGAAAGTTGAGGTAACAAAATATCACAGCGAAGAAGCGTATCCCAGACGAATGTACTGATACGCTTCTTATCTTTCACGTTACTACGTCCCTTCCTCATTGCGTTTTCAAACCCTCATATCCTTCCTTATAAAAGGCATAGGCCATGGCTCTGTAACCCGCATCATTTGGATGAAGGTCATCAAAGGATAAATAGTGTGGGATGTTGCCTTCAAATTGAGCGTACACATCTGCCACAGCTATGCGGGGCGTTTCTAAGGACAACAAAGCGCTATTGCAAGCCACGACCCACGTATTGAATACGTTGTCATGGGGCCAAGGGTTATAAAGGTTGGCAATACGGATAAGCGGAGGATGCGTTGGCTGAAACGAGTATAAAAAGGTAATCATTTTTTTTAGCTGGTGAATGATCTGAGAAAGAGCTTCTTTCAATACCTTTTCATCTTTTGTAATCATATATGTCCTCGCTGCTCGAAGCATATCATTGCTGCCTGCCGTGATGGTGACTAGGGAACAGGTTGTCAACCATTGTGTAGGCAGTGTTTTAAGTGCTGAATATAGCTCGCCGCTCGTTCTTCCTGATTTTGCAAGCAAATGTGTTTGCACAGGTATACGCAACGTGTCCGTTGTAACTGTAGCGTAAGGCCCAATAAAGCCCGTTGAAAAAATACTACCTCCAACACCTACAGTAAGTGAATCGCCAATCGCCAAATAGCGGATAGGTGGCTTCATCATTCTCCCTCATTTCTAAAACAAAGCACGTCCAATGGATAAGATAGTGTATGAAATGGAAAATGAAATGTGAGGGCAAATGACTGAAGCAAAAAGGTTTTTTCTCAGTGAATATTGGGAAGACTACAGGTAAGCATGAAGCAAAGCCTATTAAAACCCTTTGGAGGTGTTAATGATGGCGCAAGATGTGTTATGTGAGGTGCGAAATTGTCAGCACTGGGCAGAAGGAAACCAATGTCAGGCCGATCAAATTTTCGTTGTAAGTCATCACGGAAAACATGCAGGTCGACAAGAGGAAACAGATTGCAATACGTTTAAACCAAAAGTGTAAAAATGCGAACACTAAAACGCCAAGTCCTTTTAAGGACCTGGCGTTTTAGTCTTTGATAGGAGCTACTCTTCCCTAAATTTAAGTCGTTTCACGAATGACGAGAGAATGAGGAATAATCACTCGTTTAATGGGCTCATTTGGCTGTGAAATATGTTGGATGAGACTTGTCACTGCTTGATACCCTAAATCCAGCGTATTAATTTCCATGCTTGTTAGTGGTGGACGAGACATATCAGCCATCATAGTGTTATTAAAACTGACGATGGCGATGGATTCAGGAACGCTAATGCCTAAATCATTACAAACACGAAGGACACCAAGCGCCATGAGGTCGTCTGTGACAAGCATTGCCGAAGGTGGATCTGGAAGGTCAAGGAGTCCCTTTACGGCTTCTTGACCACCCGAAGATAAAAATTCTTCATGCACGCAATAGGCATCTCTAACAGGAATATCGGCGGTTTCTAAAGCTTCACGATAGCCAAGAAGACGTTCCATTGTCACGGTGAGCTTTCGACTTCCTCCGATAAATGCAATCTTCGTGTGCCCTTTTGTAAGCAAATGTTTTGTCGCTTCATTCGCAGCACTAAAATTATCATTGTCCACATGGGTAATTTTATCTTTGTATTTGTACGGCTTTCCTATTAATACGAAAGGGAACTTCCGCTTGTATAAGTAGGACAGGATGTCATCCTCGACTTGAGAGGAGAGCAAAATGACGCCATCCACTTTTCTTCCTTGGACAATTTGGACGACCCCATCATAAATTTCCTTGTCTGATTTTCCTGTCGTCATCAAAAGTGTATATTGCGCGTTCTGTGCCCCTTCAGATATCCCTCTTAGAAGTGTTAAGAAAAAAGGATTCTGAAAGACAATGTCTGTTGACCTTGGCATGATAAGCCCTAGCGATTGCGTTGATTGAGAGGCTAGACTTCTCGCAATGGCATTTGGATGATACCCGAGCTCATGCATGGCGTCCCGAACCTTCTTTTTTGTGCCATCGCTAATGCGTGGATTGTTTGCAATCACTCTTGAAACTGTAGAAGTCGCCACATTGGCTAATTTTGCAACATCTTTTATCGTCACTGACACTAGGTTATACCTCTTTTCTCACGCTGTCCATGATGCATTTAGCATACTTAAGTCAGGCATTGAATTCAAGCATTGGCGAGAGTCATCCCTTCGTGCCGCCAGCGGTTAAGCCTGAAATTAGAAATCTTTGTAAAAAGAGAAAGATGATCGCAATTGGGATGGCGATGAGAATCGAACCTGCGGCAAAACGTGTGAAATTCGCTCCGAATTCTTGATTGATAAAATTAAATAACCCTAGCGCTAACGTGTAATTTTCTGTACTTCTTAGGACAATTCGAGGCAAGATGAAGTCGACAAACGGCGTCATGAAATTGAATAGGGCCACCACTGCGAGAATTGGTTGCGCAAGGGGAAGCAGGATGCGAAAAAACACCCCGAAATGACCGGCACCATCAATTTTTGCTGCTTCATCAAGCTCTTTAGGTAACGTGTCAAAATACCCTTTGACGAGCCATGCGTTAAATGGAATTTGCCCGCCAACATAAACGAGAATTAACCCATAGAGATTGTCGTAAAGACCAATCAAGTTTAACAGGATGTAGATGGCCACCATTGCCATAATCGAAGGGAACATTTGCAGGACGAGAAAGGCATAGAGGCCATACGTCCGTCCGTGAAAACGATACCTCGAAAACGCGTAGGCAATAAATGCTGTAATAATAACGGAGAAAAAAGAATTCGCTACAGCGACGATTAAGCTATTTTTGTACCAAATCAAGTAATCACTGTTTGGGTCTGTAAATAGCCATTGGTAGTGGCTGAAGGAGATGTTTTCTGGAATCATCGTATTCGAAAACATACTAGATCCTTCATTGAGAGACATCCCCAGTGTCCATAGAAGAGGGTAGCCAATAATCAGTGCCATGAAGCCTAGAAACAAGTAGATCAATGATACTTCTAGACGAGAGCGCAGCGTTTTATTCATTTAGCGCTGATCCTCCTTAAATGCCGCTGTTTTTCTAAATTGGTAGACGGCGAAGCTTGTCACAATCAATCCTAAAACAAGTGTAATTGCAGCTGCCATGCTGTATTGATTTTGGGTAAAGGTGAGGTCGTACACCCAAGAAATTAAAATATCCGTCCCGCCTGCCGTTTGACCAGGAACAGCCGGACCGCCATCATTAAACAAATAAATGATATTAAAATTGTTGAAGTTGCCCGCATATTGCATGATCAGTAACGGTGCGGTAGCAAATAAAATATGTGGCAACGTAATGAAGCGGAATTTCTGAAATCGTGTGCCGCCATCCACATCAGCCGCCTCATACCAATCCCGCGAAATGCTTTGCAATACACCGGTAAATAGAGCGAAAACAAAAGGGAAGCCGAGCCAGGTTTGAATGAGAATGAGAGCAACTTTTGCCCAAAAAGGGTCCATCATCCAAGGTAAGCCAGCTCCGAATATCGGTTCAAGTAGATCACGATTGATGGCTCCGAACTCTCCATTAAACAGGGCAGCAAAAATAAGAATCGTGACAAAGGAAGGGACCGCCCAAGGCAAAATTAAAACCGTTCGAATCAGTCGTTTAAAGCGAATTCGTTCGTCGTTGACTAATAACGCTAATAATAGACCAAGTCCGACCTGTAATGTCGTGGCGACAAACGTCCATACCAACGTCCAAGAGAACACACTGACAAACGTATTTCGCCAAGCTTCGACCTGAAAGAAACGAATGAAATTGTCGAAACCAACCCAACTCAGAAGATTGCGCGGCGGAGAATTAAACAGGCTATAATCTGTAAAGGCGAGTGTGATCGTAAACAAAATTGGCAAAATCGTCACAAAGGTGAGCATGACAAGTCCTGGTGTGACAAAAAGGTATGGGAAGCCTTGATCCCAAGTATGACGTATCGTCTGCTTCATCGTTGGATTCGATAGTCCCATTTGCAATCTTTGGGCATTTTTTCTGGCGTCCATTACATTTAAGACATGAAGTGCCAGAAAAAACAGAAGGAGCAAAAGGGCAATAATTCCTTCAATGAGTAAAAAGACAGAATGATGTTCAATAGGGATAATGCCTAACGTTCTCAATCCCCATAAGCCATCATTTAGAAAGCCTGCAAAAACAACGAGAAAGGCCATCTCAAGGATGATGAAGCCACCACCCTTGAAATAACGGCGATTGTACAACTGCCCAAGACCAGCAAAAACAATAGAAAGAATGGTTGCAATCGTTGGGTTATGATTTGCGTTTTGATGTTCCTTCAATGGCGTATTCACGGTTGGTTTAGGTGAAGGTGACATAGTTATCCGCCTTTCGTCGAACAGCCATGTTTATTGCCCTTGGCTCATTTCGATATTGGTTTGAATCGTATTCTTGGCGTCAGTTAGAGAAGCTTCGACGTCTTCTCCTTGTGCAATGAATAATAAGGCATTGTTAAATGGCTCCCAAACCTGCTGCATGGCAGGAATGCTTGGCATTGGTTCGCCATAGGAGACTTGTTCTGCAAACGCTTGGATGTATTCATTGCTCGTGATGACATCTCCTTCTAATGCACTCTTGTTGGCAGGCATCTCACCAGCAACTTCAAAATAATGATTTGAATTTTCTTCGTTCGAAATGTATTTTGCCAATTCAATGGCCCAATGCTGGTTTTCTGAATAGCTGTTTACCATCCATGACTTCACACCAACAAAAGAAACAGGGACATTTCCATTCGACAGCTTTGGCAATGGGGCGGTTCCAAGGTTTTCACCAAGCCCTTTTTGATAATCTGGCAATGCCCAAGGGCCGTTGATGACAATACCAACCTTGCCTTCAGCGAAAAGGCCATTAATAATATCAGGATTTACTTCAACGGGGATATACCCATTTTCATACCATGAAGAAATCAACTGTCCGCCTTCAATCGCACCTTCATTGGCAAGGCCGATATCTGCCGCATCATATCCGGTTTCTTCGTTATGACCAAACACATACGCCCCAAACCCAGCGAAGAAGGGATAGGAGAAATATAAATTAGCCGCTTCCATTAAGAAACCGTATTCATTGTTCGCTGCATTTGTAAGCGACTCCGCAGCAGCTGTGACATCTTCCATTGTTTCTGGGGCGTCAACCAATGCTTTGTTGTAATAGGTGGCATAGGTTTCAACGACCATTGGAATCCCATATGTTTCACCTTCATACGTTACAGCTTTCAATGCATTTTCCGTATAATCTGTTTCAGCATCTCCTAAATCAATCGGCGCAGCTAAGTTTTGTAGCACGATGTTGCCGATGCGATCGTGTGGCTGGAAGAATAAATCTGGCCCATTTCCACTTGGTCCATCAAGCGCAAGGGCTTCCACTTGGTCAAGCATATTGATCGGAGTTGTCTCTACCTGTATACCAGTGTCTTCTTCAAACGACGTAAAAATACTTTCAAGTGCTTCACGTTGCGTCTCTTCGTCGTTTACCCAAACGCTAAGACTTGCAGGTTTCTCAGGCGATTCGTCAGATGCAGCTGGAGTAGAAGTTTCTTCCTCCGGTTTCGGTGCAGAGGTCTGTACATCTCCTCTACCTGGTCCACAAGCTGTGAGTACAACAAGCATAAGAATCGTCATCAATGAAAGCCAGTGCTGTTTCATTTAAAGTCCCCCTTGATTTTTGTAAGCGATTACTTTTTGTTCGAAAATGTAACATTGTGCAAGCGGTTGCTCAATGTTACATTTATTATATCGTGCTCCGATAAAATAGCAATCTTTTTTTTGGAGATGAAATTTGACTTGATTATATCTATGTTCTAGGATGGGTTTTGAAGATTAAAATAAGGAGGATCGTTGTGGAAAAATCAGCTGTTTTTCATGAAACGACAAAAAAGTATGCATGCGTTTGCGCTAATGAAACAATTGTACTCCGACTGAAAACAAAAGTGAATGACATCCATTCTGTGAACGTCATTTACGGCGACCCATACGAATGGAAGGATAAGAAGTGGAAAGCATCAGAGCAGCTGATGGAGTTGATTGGGGAAACCGATGTCCATCAATTTTGGGAGGCGAGAATAGCAATTCCCTCCAAACGACTACGCTATGGTTTTGAGCTAATAGATTTTGAAAATGAAAGCGCTTTTTACTCGGAAAAAGGGTGGATTGATAAGTGCCAGATGGACCCTAGCGATTGCTTTTGTTTCCCTTATATTCACAGCAGTGAGCAACATGATTCTCCTGAATGGGTAAAGAAGACGGTATGGTATCAACTATTTCTCGAACGTTTTGCAAACGGCGATGAGTTGAATGATCCTCCTGGTACATTGCCTTGGGGAAGTCGACGACCAAAGGCAAATGATTTTTTTGGAGGTGACTTAGCAGGGGCTTTACAGCACATGGATCATCTCGTCCAACTAGGCATTACGGGCATTTATTTAACTCCAATCTTCGAGGCAACATCAAATCATAAATACGATACGATTGATTATAAATCGTTGGACCCTGCGTTTGGATCAACCTCTACACTGAAATCTTTTATTTCAGCGTGCCATGAGAAAGGCATCCGTGTAATGTTCGATGCGGTGTTTAACCATTCTGGTATTCTTTTTGCTCAGTTTCAAGATGTGTTGGAAAAAGGAAACAGCTCACTTTATAAGGACTGGTTTCACTTTACTGAAGGATCACTGCAGCAAAGTGGGCAAAGCCTTACATATGAGACGTTTGCTTTTGTGGAGACTATGCCAAAGCTCAACACGAAAAACCACGAGGTGAAAACGTATTTGCTTGATGTCGCGGCGTATTGGACGAAAGAGTTTGGAATCGATGGCTGGCGACTTGATGTTGCCAATGAGGTTGACCATGCCTTTTGGAAGGCATTTCGTCACAACATGAGAGCCATTAATCCAGACCTGTACATTCTAGGGGAGGTTTGGCATGATTCATCTCCTTGGCTGGATGGAGACGAATTTGACGGGGTGATGAACTATCCGTTCCTCTCGAATGCCTTGGATCTTTTTGCACGTAAATCCATAACGCCATTGCAGTTTACGGAAAGAATGGTCTCGCTACAGACGATGTATCCACATACGGTGACGGCGCATTTGCTCACATTGGTCGGTAGCCATGATACGCCAAGAATCAAAACAGAATGTGGCAATGACGCCGCCGTTGCTCGTCTCGTCTTTACATTATTGTTTACGTATCCTGGGACCCCTTGCCTCTATTACGGCGATGAAATTGGTTTGACTGGAGGGATGGATCCAGACTGTCGACAATGCATGGAGTGGGATGAAGAGACATGGGATCGCACGTTGTTAGACGATATTCGTATGTTGATCCAGTTAAGGAATCAAGAATCCCTGCTCCATAATGAGGGACAACTACGGTGGCATCGCCATAACTCTCTTGTTTGCTTCTCTCTTGAAGGAACGAAGGAAACCATTTATGTCGTTCTAAATCCTACAGAGGAACAGGCAATGACGACATTCGAGCAGGAAGGGAATTGGGAGGATCTCCTTCAGAACAGCGCACTGGGGCACAAAAAGAACCTTCAGCTGGCGCTTCTTCCAGGTGAACGCGCTGTTCTAAAAGTATCTCAGTAAATCAACACTCGCACCTTTTATTTGGCAGGCACGCTTAGAGATCACTGGGTAAACCTACAATTCAATGTTGTCTCTGTTTTTTATACAAGCTGCCATACGCTCGCTTTCACCCTAAATGGCATTAGGGTGAAAGCGAAGTATTTTGACGAGCAGTCGTAATATATGGTGTAGAAGACTTTTAAAAATGCAGGCTTGTGAACATTAGCACCTCTAAAGCTACACAGGTTTTCAAGATGTCAATAGATCTATCTCACCGTGCTTCAACTCAGGCGCAGTCAACATAAACAGTGTTTTTTGCTCTGCGAAAGTTGAGTCAGTAAGCTTGAGAGGTGTACGTTACGACTTACGCATAAAATATTCCCCTGCTTGATAACGGCCGCGTTCTATATATGTCTCTTTTAAATTCGGCGTATAGGCAGAGAGTTCAGGGTAGTCCATGGCGAGGAGGATTTGTGTTGCCTCCTCGACTTGCCCTCCTTTTGTGAGAGTGATGAGCTCCATGATGTCCTCTCGAATGAGGATGGACGTGCCCGTTTTTTCGGCAAGCTGCCAGCAGGCTAAAGTGACGTCTTCTGCAGAAGTAACGACAATCCCCCGATCAGCCCCATAGAAGGTCGCTGCTGTAAAGGCCTCCTGAACAGATTGCAGCCCAAGCTTGGCACTATAACGTTTTGCTTGGATGACAAAGGGCACACCTTCATCGGAGTAAATAAGCAAATCAGCGCCGAAATCTCTGCTTTTCGCTGTCTGAAAGGTGCGTAAGCCGATTGATGATAGAAGAACAGCTAGGTAATCCTCGAACTCAGCCCCGTCCATTCGATCAATATCCGCTATCGTAATTTTTGCGACATCAAATTTCTTTCGCTTTCGTCGTTTTACAATGAGGATGATAAAAGTGATGAGGATCAGAAGGGAAAGGCCAATGCTTATCCATCCCGAAAAAAATGCCTCGATATTCATGTTTGTTCCCCCTTCGTTTCCCCCTCTATTGTAGCAACCAAACATGCGTACGTACATCAAAAGGAGGACATTCTCCTCCTTCAAATGTGATCATGAATGACAATCATAATGTGGACGAAAAAAAGTCAGGCGTTTTGTATACTTCAGTCAACACAACACAAAGGGTGATTGACATGACAGAACAAGCAAACGTAATGATGATTATAGGGGCATCTAAAGGCTTAGGAAGACAATTGGCTCTGCACTTTAGCCAAAAGGGGTATCGACTTGTTTTGGTTGCACGAGGAGAAAAAAATCTAAAGGCAGTCGGAGAAGAGATCCAACTGCGTTCGGGCAAAGAGCCATTAGTGCTTCAAGGGGACATGAGCCAGGAGGAAGATGTTGAACGTATCGTTTCCGTTGCCCTAGCTCATTATCATCGGATCGATGTGCTGATTAATAATGCCTCTGTCTTTGGACCAGGGCCATCGGTTTTGTTAGATTATCCAACGGATTCGTTTTCGGACGTTCTTTTAACAAACGTGGTAGGTCCTTTCTTGATGACGCGCCAGGTGCTGCCAACCATGCTTGCTCAGGGTAGTGGCGTTGTCCTTACGGTAACATCGGAGGCAGGTCAAACTGGTTTTGCGGAATGGGGAGCTTATGGCATATCCAAATTCGCCGTTGAAGGAATGATTCAGACATGGGCAGATGAGCTTGAAGAATCAGGGGTACGGATGCATCTCATTGATCCAGGTGAAATGGACACGGAAATGCACGCCATCGCTGTCCCGGATTGCGATTATCCATTGGCACGACCGGCAGATGCCATTCCTTTATTTGAACGGGCACTTCATTTGGAGAAATCGCCTTTACGCATCGCAGCATCAGAGGAGGAGTCAGAATGAATGCATTTCAAAAGCAGCTGATTCCTAAAGATGCTTCAATACCACCTGAAAAAGCAGGAAAAAGCCGCTCAAAAGTACGCCTGCTGCATTTTGATTCATTGACCAAACAAATGAAGCACAAACAGTTTGAAAGACTGCCAGAAGTGTTTAGGAAAGGCGATGTCGTTGTTTTAAACACAAGTCGAACGATTCCTGCTGTGCTACACACTATGAAAGGAGAAGAAATCCGTTTGTCCCGACAATGCCGTAAAGGGGTATGGGACGTCCTGTTTGTCAAACCACCTAAGCGGGTTTTTCATCGATTTCCTGGTGGATTGACTGGGAAAATTGTTGGTAGAGGCAGTGAGTCACCTTTAATTCAAATGGCATTTTCGTTGCAAGGGGCAGTCTTCTTTGAGCATTTGTACCGTCACGGCGATGTTGTTCGTTATGAGCACTTGTCTCACCCTTGGTCACTACGCTATTTTCAGACAGTGTATGCGAATGAGCCTGGCTCGGTGGAAATGCCGTCCGCTGGGAGAGCGTTTACGTGGAAGTTGATTAATGACTTGCAAAGAAAGGGAGTGAAAGTGGAGTCAATTTGCCTTCACGCTGGCTTAAGCTATTATGGAAACGACAGCTGGCCATCACCAGCCCTGCACCCAGAGCCATTTACTGTCTCGCAAAAAACGGTGGAAACCATTAAGCATGCAAAAGAAAATGGCGGACGTGTCGTAGCTGTGGGAACGACGGTTGTGCGAGCATTAGAAAGTGCGCATTCTCCTGGTGGAGTTCTTCAACCGACAAAAGGTGAAACGGCGTTATACGTGACCGCTGAAAGCGCATTATCAGTCGTTGACGGTTTGCTTACTGGCTTCCATGAATTTGAAGCAAGCCATTTGGATATGTTAACTGCTTTTGTCACGAAGGAGGACCTTGAAGCAATGTATCAAGAGGCGCTAAAGGAGAGGTATCTATGGCACGAATTTGGCGATATGAACCTGATTTTGCCTTCAAAAGCTTAGCAATTCATCATCTTGGCATTCATGTGAAATCACTTTTCAAAGCAGTCACAGTACTACAGACATATGGGTTTGTCGTCGAAGGGTGGAAGCAAATCGAAGAGGAACACCTATGTTTCTTACGAAAAGACGATAAGGTCCTTGAAATCATTGAAGGGGGAGAGGCAGCGGAGTGGTATCATGTGTCTGTTGCTATGCCTTTAGACGATCGTTTGATTGAAGAGCACTTGTATAGAAAAGGGTATCGCCGCGATATACAGACTTACGATATCAATGGTGTGGGAACCTCCAATTTTTATACGCACCCTCTTTGTTTCTCGGTGGAGCTTGTTCTCACCGGTTAGTGATGTTCTCAAGCTACAATAGACTGAAGCAGACTTGCGCTCGCTGAGGCTGCTTCAGTTTATTGTATATTGTGTTAAACATCGAAGGATGGTGGCTTGGCAACGCCGACTTGAATGGCGAATAACGCGGCTTGGGTGCGATCTTGAACGCCTAGCTTGCTTAATAGTCTAGACACATGGGTTTTTACCGTTAGTTCAGAGATTTGCAGCTCCAAGGCAATTTCTTTATTGCTTCTTCCCGTACTTATTTCAATAAGCACCCCCAGCTCTCGTTCAGTAAGTGTGGCAAGTCGCTGATCTTTCTCCGAGGTCATATGGGAAAGAACATGGTTCATAACGCTTGGGTGGATTGCATTTCCACCTTGTACAGCAGCAAAAATTGTTTGGGCAAGCTCTTCAGGATCAACATCCTTGAGTTGATAGCCTTTTGCTCCCGCCTGCAACGCTGGAATCACATAATCCTGGTCTGAAAAGCTAGTAACTACGATAATGATCGCGTTCGGAGATTCAGTTAAGATTCGCTTGGTCGCTTGAATACCATCCCCAGATTTGAGTTGTAAGTCCATTAAAACAACATCAGGCTGCAGTGTAATAAATTGTGAGACTGCCTCATTTTCAGTTTCGGCTTCACCGAGAACAGAGATTCCTTCAACGGATTGAAAGAAAAAACGAAGCCCTTGACGGACAATTTTGTGATCATCAACTAGAAGTAAAGAAATGCTCAAATCGGCTCCTCACTTTCTGGAAACACAAGGGTCCACGTTGTCCCCGTGTCTGAATCTGACGTCATTTTTGCTGTTCCTTGAAGTTCGGCTGCACGTGTCCTCATATGTCGAACCCCAAAACCTTCAACTAACTCCGCAACATCAACACCATTTCCATTGTCTCTGATTTGCAACGTTACCTGGTCGTTATTTTTTGACATTGTCACTGTCACCTGCTCAGATGTGCTGTGTTTGCGTGCATTGTTTAACGCTTCCTGAATAAAACGAAAGACGGTTTCTAAGCAAGACGGCGACAGTGAAATTATTGGATCGATGTCTACGGAAATGTCGAGCTGAAGCAGGCGTCCATAATGGATAATAGCATCGGGCAATGAGTCGTCGATATCTGGCAGCTCTCGATGGGACACGAGGTGCTTTAATTGTTTTAGCGCGTGTTCGGTCACATGCTGAATATGATGAAGGCCATCTTTGAGCTGACCTTCTGGTACCCCTCGTGAAAGTCCTTTTGTATGAAGCGAAATCGAAAACAATAACTGATTCACCGAATCGTGAAGCTCTTGTGCCAGGCGGTGGCGTTCTGTTTCGCGAGTCAGCTGCTGCTGCTCTTCTTCAAGAGCAATTCGTTCTACATAAACGCTGATATGGAGCATCACCGTTTCGAGGACATCTTGGGGAACTTTTGTTTTGTTCTGTATTTGAAGCCATAACGAAGAAAGTTGTGTATCTACGCTCGTCTCTGCATTGAACTGTTTGCCTTGCCTAGAGCCTACTTCAAATCCCTGGTTGTCGATGGTTAATGAGACGAAGGTCCAGCCGTAGGTCAATTGCATTTGTTCAACAACATGTTGAACTGTTCGAGGGCCGTTTGGTCGGTGGAGCACACCAGTAAATTCGCTTGTTTTATCTAGAAGTTCTTGGCGTTCGTATGACTCTTCAAGCAATTGGAAGCGTTTTATGGAGGTGCCCATTTGAAATGCCACTGTCTCTAACAGCTCCAACTCCTCTTTAGCAAAATGCTGCTTTCCAGGTGAAGCCACATTGATTAAGCCGACTGCTTCATTTCCCGCCATGAGAGGAATCGTGGCGTGATGAGTCGTATCATTTGTTAACCCATCATTCGCTTCAATTGCTCGCTCCAGTCGCTGACATTCCAATATATTGACTGCCTTTTGCAGCTTTCCTTTTAAAAATTGCGATTTGCACCAGCAACCACCTTCTTTTAGTCTGCGACAGTCGTTGTTTACGAGTGCAGGAGGGGCTCCGTGCTCTGTAATCAAAGAATGGGTCCCATCCTTTGAAATAAAAAACACCCAGCCGCTTTGAAGTCCCGTGATGTCTAACAAGCGTTTTAAAGCTGCCAACAACATGTTGTCTAGCTTGGTCCCCGTTGATAGGGTTTTGGCAATTTCCTTAAGCATTGCAAGATGATCCATCTCTTCGTTCCTCCTCGCTACCTGTAGTTTATCATAGCGCTTTTCGCTATAGTGCTGAAAATAGTAAACAGAGAGTAAGCTTAAAGCTTGTGAACAAGCAGAACGTTTGCCCATTTTAGGCAACTGGTAAATAGAATTCTAAATGGAATGTCATTTTTTAAATCGATCACAGCTAAAAGGAAATGGATGATTTTCATTGAATGAAATACATAATGATTATTTAGACGCAAGCATTTCGTTCGCATTCATTTGTAAATTTGCGTAGGTTTTTCATGCAAGCCATTTTTGTACGTGATAAAATGAAAAACACATAAATGTAACCGATTTCAAGGAGGGAAACAAGTGGAAAAAGAAAAACTTCCATTGCCTTCAAAGGCACAACAAAAGTGGCAAGATTTAGAGATGGGGATGTTTATCCATTTTGGAATGAATACGTTTCGCGCACAAGAATGGGGCGATGGCACGGATGATCCGTCACATTTTCATCCGACTCAGCTTGACTGCAAGCAATGGGCACGAACTGCGAAACAAGCGGGCTTTTCTTACTGTGTGTTAACGGCAAAACATCATGACGGGTTTTGCTTATGGCCGACAAAAACAACCTCCTATAGTGTTGCGTCATCACCATGGAAAAATGGAGACGGCGATGTCGTTCGTGAGTTTGTTGAAGCGTGTAAAGAAGAGGGTTTAGGCTATGGGTTATATTTGTCGCCTTGGGATCGAAATGCCCCTTGCTACAGTGATGAAGAAGCTTATAACGACTTTTATGCCGCTCAATTGACAGAGCTCACGACTCAATACGGTCAACTTGTAGAGCTATGGTTCGATGGGGCAGGTTCTGAAGGAAGGCGCTATGATTGGCAGCGCATTATGGCCATTGTTAACGAACAACAACCTGATGCCATGGTGTTTAATATGGGAGCCCCAACCGTTCGCTGGGCGGGGAATGAAGATGGAGTTGCCCCATATCCGTGTTGGAATGCTGCTGAGCAGGCGAAGGTTAGTATGTTCACAAAGGATATGACAGCCTGGTTGCCAGAGACCTCTTCATGGGTGCCAGCAGAATGCAATGCACCTATCCGTAAGCTTCGTTGGTTCTGGCGTCCAAATGATGAGGACACATTGCGCACTGCTGACGAACTTATGGACATGTATTATCGTTCTGTTGGCCATGGAGCACAGCTTATGTTAAACATCGCACCAGACGATCGCGGGTTAATGCCGCAAGCAGATTGTGATGTCGTGTTTGGGTTTAGTCAGAAGCGAAAGGATGTCTTTCACAACATGGTTGGAGAAACCTCAGGACAAGGTCCTGTTCACGAGGTTGTTTTTGAACAACCGCAAGAGGTAAACCATTTTATTTTACAGGAAGACATTTCGTTTGGAGAGCGGATTCGAGCGTACAAGCTTGAGGCGCTCATCGCAACAGGAGACTGGGAGCTCCTCGTTGAAGGGTCAGCAGTAGGTCACAAAAAAATTGACCGCATCCCGACAGTACGGTCAACACATTTTCGCTTAACCGTTCTTGATTCATTAGAAACACCGCAGATCCAAACGTTTAAATTATACGGTTGAATGTCAAATAGGCAACAAGGCTGCTCAATTTTTTGATGCAGCCTTGTTCGGTATGAAGATTAAAATTTTTGCACAAGAAAGATACCTGCAATAATAAGTGCAGCTCCTACTAGACGGGGAAGATTAATTTCGTGTACGGGCAAAGAAAGAAGGCCATAATGATCCATTACCATTGCGGCAATCAACTGTCCCGCAAGCAAAAATGACACGGTCGCTGCGGCACCAAGACGAGGCGTCAGAATGATCGTTGAGAACACGTAAAATGCGCCTAGCAATCCACCTGTCCAAATCCACCATGGCGCTTGCGTGAGTGGTTTGGCTTGCGAAAAGAAGCCATTAAAGAACGATAAAATTGTTAAACAGATAAGGCCGACAAAAAACGAAATAGCTGCAGCGGTTACAGGTGAACCGACCCAGGATCTGAGTTGAGAATTCACATTAAACTGAAAAGGTTGGGCAGCACCAGCGAGAATAGCAAAAACAAGAAGCAATACCATCGTCCAACTCATAAGCGTCTCCTTTCGATCTATTGACAATGCTCTCATTTTAACGGAGAGCAAAAGGATGAGCAATTTATTTTATCTTTCTGTGGGTTACATATGTGACACAAAGGGAACAGAGTCGTAGTAGTTAATTGACAAAAGGTGGTGCAGCCGATGCCAAATGAATTGTTAGCATGTTATCAAGCGTGCATTGATACTTTGAGGGCCAGCAATGAGTGTTATGATGCCTGTTTGCTTGAAACCAATCCTGCTGAATTAAAAGAATGCATTCGATTAACGCGTGAATGTGCGGACATGTGTGCATTTGCAGCTCAAGCGATTTCTAGAAAAAGCCCATATGTAGAACAAATTTGTGCGCTTTGTGCGCAGATTTGTGAGGCGTGTGGTCATGCATGCGGACCTCATCAGCACGACTACTGTCAGCGCTGTGCGAAGCAGTGCTTCCAGTGTGCTGAGGCATGCCGGGCAATCTTTGCATAATCATTTTCGACGATACATAAAAACCACCTAGGAATCTTGTTCCCTAGGTGGTTTTTATGTATCGATGGTTCAGATACCTTCGTTACGAAGGGCTGTCCGGTACGAAGGAATAGCATACGAATGAAGGCGTGTATGGTTCACACAAGCATCATTGACTTGTGTGAATTCTTAATAAAGAACACCGTTCGACAAAAAAGACGTTTACGCAGCTAATAATGGTCAAGGTTTTTAACTTCAACATAAACAAACGCAGGATAGCGTACTGTTTCCTCGCGTACCTTTGAAGAACGAAAAAACTTCTGATTGAAGCTCTCGCATAGCTCCTTAGCCTTCTCTTCTGTGGAGCAATAACCGACATAATTATGACTAAATTCTATAGGTTCACCCTGATGATTTGTCATTGCATCAAAAACTTCGATTAAATAGATTGATTTTTTTTCATTCATACCTTAACACTCCTTTAAGTTTTAAAAAAACCCTATAAAGGAATCTTATGTTAAAATCGTATGACTTTGTACTCAAATTAATATTTTTTAAAGAAAATACTGCGATTATATTTAAATTTAATAATATCTTTAGCAAATAATGTTCGATATTCTTGATTTCTACAGATATCGGTTCGATTATTGAATCTTTTTTGAGTTTAAGTAAAGAAATCCGTTGATTATAACATAAAAGTCATCACTTTACATTTTATGGTTAAATATCGACAAAATCGGTCGGTTATCGACAAATTATGAGAAAAAGCTTTCAGAGAAAAACAATAATATTAAAACAGGTGACTATTTACTCATTTTATATATCGGTACAATTGTACTATTTAAAAAATGAAATGGTTGAGGTTGAATGATGAATTATTTGTTAATTGATGTAAATTATGAGGGTGGTTTGGAAGGTTTCTAATGATTTCTTAACGAAACGAAAGGCGAGGTACGTTGAATAGGATTTCTTACAAAAGGACTCTTTGCGACGAACAGGGTTTCAGTACATGGGCTGGATACTTATATGACAAAAGGTATTTTAGACAATGAAAAATCCGAACTAAGCTACCAAATTCTGAGTGAATTTTCGAGTCAGTCGGATTTTTTGTTAGGGAAAAGGTCGCTTATAGACGAGTATCTTTCTGTTCTGTTCCCGTGTCCTTATCGTCGGATTCTTGGAAGAAGATATCCTCTAAAGTGAGTGTTTTTGGCGTAACGCCATAAACAGAGGCACCGAACTTCACTAGAGAAGAGGTTAAATGAGGAACACGTTCAATTGTATCTGTTTCTAGAAGCATTTCTTTTTCTGTAAGCTGTTGAATTGTCAGTTCCGGGATCACTTCATGAAGCCAATTTTCCGTAATGGGTTCTGCACTCACATAGGATACATTTAATGTCACGCGTCGGTTTGCTTCTTTTTGAAGCTCCTCTAAACTTCCAACACGTTCCACACGTCCCTGATGGAGAATGGCCATACGATGGCACAGCTTTTCAATTTCGTTTAAATTATGAGAGGTTAATAGAATTGTTTTGCCTTCCTCATTCAGACCTTTAATGAGCGCCTGAATCTCCTTTGCAGATTCAGGGTCAAGACCAGAAGTCGGTTCATCTAAAAACAAAAGCTTTGGATCGCCGAGCAATGCTTGGGCAAGGGAGAGCTTTTTCTTCATCCCAAAGGAAAAAGAGGCAATTTTTTTGCGTCCTTCGTCCTTTAATCCAACAGATTCCAAGAGTGATTGAATTTTGGTAGAATCCGAAGATGCATTCTTCAGCTGGGCCATGTATTTGAGAAAATCTGCCGCCCGCAAATGAGAATACATCGTTGAGGCATCTGGCATGACGCCGATAATTTTCTTTATTTCATTCATCGAGGCTTCTGTTTGACCAAAGGCTCCAAATTGCCCAGATGATTTTTTTATTAGTCCCGTAATGATATGGATGAATGTCGATTTTCCGGCTCCGTTTCTACCGACAAAACCAAAAAGTTCACCTTCATTTATAGTCAGATTAAGCCCGTTTAACACAGGGCGATTTCCATAGTTTTTCATTAGTTGTTCGACGTGAAGTGCTTTCATGCTACACATCCTTTCTATTTAGCAATAGAAACGCAAGTGCGAAAAATACTACGGCCCATACCAATGGAATAAAGTACAATTCAGGACTTTGCATTGTAACCCCTTCTAATAGAGGATAGTAAGGAAGTACATACTGATGAATGATCGTTAGAATCGGATCATCACGAAATTGGGCAACGATGGCAAATATAGGAGCTCCAATTCCAAGTAGTAGACCAACAAACATGCTCATGCCTGGTTTGGGAATGCATAAGGACAAAAGCAAAGTAGCGGCAACTGTGTACAAAAAGAAAATAGCTAGTGGAATGATGCCGCTAAGAACGTTGGTACCAGAAAAAATTGTCAACAACAACAAACAGAGGGTGATGCAAACAAACCAAAACATGAATACACCTAAAAATTTGCCTGAGAGAAGCGAAAGTCGTGATATTTTTGTAAGTGTAAAACGTATGGATTGTAATGAAATGTCTCTGTTGATGATGTCGTGTGACAAACTAAACACGTAAAGGAACCCAATGCCAAACGTCCCAAAGAGGAATACAATCATAACGGTTTCATTGACATCGGTTAATGCGAGATCCTCCGTCATCATTGCCTCGCTAGCGAGATTTTGTAAGCTTGATAAACCATAGCTCATAAGAAGGAGGGAAACGATGACACCTATTGTTTTAAAGCTTTTAATTAATTGAAACCATTCGTACCTAGCAACCCAAAACACAGCCACACATCCTTTCAATAAATTAAATAGACTTTTAAAACTAAAATGATCGTACCATAGATTGGTAGTCTTACGCACGAATGGATAGTTGAAAGTAGACATCCTTAACGATTCATAAATTGGAGAGATGAAATTCTAGTCGTTGATCGTGCAAGCTGCTATAAGCTCGCATCTGACCAAGGGCACAAGTGCAACATCGATTCGAAAAGACCTCAACGTGTTTTCTTTGCTGTAGGAGTCTCGCTAGTGGCTGCTTTTAATGATGTACTCATTTTCTATGATGTGACATGAATTCAAAAGGGGCTCATCTAGTTAATTAGAGCACAGAGATCCGCTTAGTTACTAAAAGGCGATTCTTTAGATAATACAGGATGGTGGGCATGTGCACCTTAAAAGTTACTGAATACAGCAGGTTTTGTTCTCAAGATATTTAATCGGTCTATCTCACCTTGCTTCCATTTAGGCATAGCAAGCGTTGAAGTTATCTAAACATAAGTACACCGCTGCATCAATACTGCACTAGATGATCCAGTTTTACATGAAACGATGCACACTTGTCTTAATTGGTAAGCAAAACGACTTAATCTTAATATGCTTTTTCCTCGCTATATGAGGCCAGGAAATAATAAAAAATTTACGCAGAAACAAACATTAGCGTAGTCAAAATACGTAGACTCCTACGGGAACAGCACGAGCTGAAGATCCCGCAGGAAAGCAAGATTCCGAGGAAGCTGAAGCCGTGCCCGCGGAAAGCGAAGTGTTTTGACGAAGCGGTCGAGAGTACCTCGTCGTGTTTTCTTTTCACCCTAAGGGCACAAGGGCAACATCGATTCGAAAGGACCTCATCGTGTTTTCTTTGCCGCTGGAGTCTCGCTCATTGGATGAAGTGCAAAAAAAGAAGCTTCCGGAATCCCGGAAGCTTCAGAGGTGCCCAACGCTTGTTTACTATTTTTCTTTGCTTTTTACAGTGCGTAATGCCCGTCGTATGTCTCCAACAGCTTTTCTTTAGACGAGACGTTTGCGGATCGAGCTTGAGATTAGGTCGATGATAAGGACCATAAAGATGATGCCAAACAAGATGATACCAACGCGTGACCAATCTCGAACCTGCAAAGCGAAAATTAAAGCTGTACCTATACCCCCGGCACCAATGATTCCTAAAATGGATGCGGACCGCACATTGATTTCAAGACGGTACAGTGTGCTTGAAACTAGGCTTGGCAGCACCTGTGGCAAAATGGCGAAAAGAAAGATTTGTGCTTTGTTTGCCCCTGTAGCGAGTAAGGCTTCAGATGGCCCATGGTCTAGGTTTTCAATATCTTCCGCATACAGTTTCCCCAGCATACCGACGGCGCCTACACCTAGGGCCAAAACACCTGCAAATGGACCTGGTCCGACGGCTTTAATAAATAGGAGAGCCATGACAATGTCTGGGAATGTTCGGATAAAGCTCAATACCCCTTTACCGGAACCAGAAATAATTCGGTATTTGCTAAGGTTTGATGCTGCCCAAAAGGAGATGGGAAAAGCAATGATGGTCGAGATAAAGATGCCTAAAAAGGCAATTCCGACGGTTTCCAAAAGACCTCTCAATAAGTCTTCTCCTGCTGGATCGTAAACATATCCCCAGTCAGGGTTTATTAAACCATCGAAAATACTTGCTGTGACAATCATGGCGGATTCTTTTATCCCGCTGAATGAAATGCCGCCAAACGCCCAAATGTAGATAAGCAGGACGATCAACGAAATGACAATTCGTTTTGACCAGACCTTGAAACGTTGACGTTTTAGTTGTACTTGATCTTGTTTCATCGCAATCGCTCCTGAAGTCGTGTACTAATCCAATCAATGAGGATGACCACGAGCAAGGTATAAAGAATGATCGTCGTTGTACGCTCATACTGTAATGAGGATAATGTCTGGTCATATACAAGACCGATACCGCCGGCACCAACAAGCCCGAGAATTGCGGCAGCTCGAACATTCACTTCAAATGTATACAGCACGTAAGACGCAAACTTTGGCATGACCTGCGGGAGAACACTGTAGATGATCCACTGTATGTGGTTTGCGCCGACAGCTTTCATTGCCTCAAGGGGTCCTGGGTCAATCACCTCTGTTGCTTCATAAGACAATTTGGCGATGATGCCGATTGAAAAAATCGTCAGCGCCAGTACCCCAGCTAACGCATTGTACCCGACAATGGCTGCGAAAATGGCCGCCAATAGTAGATCAGGGACTGTTCTAAGAACGTTTAGCACAACACGAGCAGATTGATGGAGCCAGGAAGTAGTCGTGACATTGGACGCACAAAGCAAAATAAATGGAACGGAAATGATGGCTCCAAAGGTTGTTCCGAGCAGAGCCATCCGTAATGTTTCTAAAATAGGTTCCGTTAGGTTGTCAAAGTAATCGAGGTCTGGAGGTAGCATTCGCCAAACCAAGTCATACATTTGCGTAAAACCTTCGAATAGTCTAGTAAAGCTGGCGTCTGTTTGAACGACGCTCATCCAAAGCAGTAAAAGAATGATAAGGGCTGTAAACAAATGCTTTATTTTGGTTGGTCGTTTAGGGAACTGATTTGCTGGCCTACTCATTGGGTGGCCTCTCCCAATAATTCATCTGATTGAATCGGTCGTCCATAAATTTCAGCAAACGCTTCATCTGTAGCTTCTTCTACAGGCCCATCAAAAACAACTTCTCCTTGCCTTAATCCGATGATTCGAGTTGCGTATTTTCTTGCAAGATCAATAAAATGTAAGTTAACAATTGTAGTGATGCCGTCGTTTTCATTGATTCGCTTTAAGTCATCCATGACCTGTTCGGTGGTCAGTGGGTCAAGCGATGCAACGGGTTCATCTGCGAGGATGATTTTTGGTTCCTGGGCAAGTGCTCTTGCGATGGATACGCGCTGCTGCTGGCCACCAGAAAGCTGATCGGCACGATGATACGCTTTGTCGACAATATTGACACGTCCCAATGCGTTTAAGGCAAGCTCTACATCTTTTTTAGGAAATAACCCAAAGGCTGTTCGCAGCGTCGAGTGATAACCGACACGTCCAGACAACACGTTGCGTAACACGGTAGAACGACGGACGAGATTAAAGTTTTGAAAAATCATCCCAATACCGAGCCGCATTTTACGAAGTTTTAATGAATTTGCTGTGGTAATGTTTTGACCATCGATCGTAATGGTGCCAGACGAGACATCATTCAAGCGATTAATCGAGCGTAACAAAGTAGACTTCCCTGCACCAGAGAGCCCGACGATGACAACGAATTCTCCTTGATTAATCGTTAGGTTAATATTTTTCAGACCCTTGGTGCCGTTCGGATACTCCTTCGACACATCTTTAAATTCGATCATACGAGCCAACCCCAACTTTCTTCATAATTAACAAGATTAAAGAACATTTCTCTATTCAGAACAAATAGAGAAGGAAGGCCGATTCCGGCCCTCCTATGTTCTATTCGGTTTTCACTTTTTCAGCGTACTCTCGAACAATGTCAAAGTTCGAATTATCGGATTCTACATACCCTTCATGAGAGTAAATGTCACTAATGATGGCATGGCCTTCTTCAGACTTGCCGATTTCGATAAAGGCTTGCTGTACTTTCGTTGCGAACTCATCATCGATTTCCGGACGAATCGCGATTGTATCGTTTGGAATCCACTCCGTCATAGCGACAATTTTCGTTTCCTCAAAAATAGCTGGATAATCGCCTTTGACGATGTTTCTTGCATCTTGGAAGACTGCCGCTGCGTCTACACTTCCGTCCATTAACGCAAGAACCGCTGCATCATGTCCTTTGAAATTAACGCCGTTAATATCATTTAATGGATCAATTCCATTGTCCAGCATTAAGGCAGCAGGCCATACATACCCTGCAGAAGAAGTGAAATCTTGAATGGCAATTGTTTTTCCTTTTAAATCCTCAACACTGTTAATGTCAGAGTCTGCTTTTGCAATGATAATGGACTTGTACGCATCAACAAGCTCGTCCGTTGGTGTACCATCTTCATCATTGACACCATAGCGTTGAGCTTGAAGGATAACGTCTGCTGCCCCTTGCTCATGAGCAAGGACATAAGTCGTTGGTGGCAAGAAGCCGACATCAATTTGATCAGACATCATTGCTTCAATAACTGTGTTGTAGCTTGTCGAAACGCTCACTTCGACAGGGATATCGAGCTGCTCTGTTAGCAATCCTTCTAGTGGCTTAGCCTTTGCTTCGAGCGATCCAGCGTTTTGAGAAGGAACAAATTGAACGCGTAACGTTTGTGGAACTTCGCCAGTTGCTTCTGCTTCTGCCTCAGCGTCAGCATCTTCTCCCCCGTCCGTTGTTGATTCGCTGGTCGTCTGCTCTTCTGGTGTATCTTCAGTGGTTCCTTCGTTGCCTCCACCACAAGCCGTAATGAACAGCATAAGCATTACAAGTGCAAGCGTTATGTACCATTGTTTCTTCACTTCGTTTTCCCCCTTGGAAATTAAGTTAAAAAGTAGCAACTAAGCTAGGCACATTGTAGCATGAATCCAAGCTTAAAAGATGAAGAAATTGTAAAGATTTTCGATAATATGTCTGATTTTCCTGCTGTAAAAAAGCTCTGTGGTAGAGCATAAAAGCAATATTTCCTACTTTACAAAAAAATAAAACAATCAAAATGTTTCTATGTTTAAAAGTACGATAAAATAAATCTGACTAAGGAAGAGGAGGAAAAAACGTGAAAAAAACGTCATGGAGCATCGCTGTACGAGGGTGGATTCTTGCTCTCGCCACTGTCTTGTTGGTCGTTCAACCCGGGCATGCAGAAGGACCGCTTGATCCCGCCCCTGTCCTAGAACCGGTTCAGCCAAATGGAAAAACGGTGTTGGTCGACAATAGCCACGGTCAAACGGCAGGTGCATCAGATTGGGTCATTGATGGAGCATTTTCTGATTTCGCTGAGGCGTTAGCGGAAGAAGGCTATCTTGTGAGAGAACATCGCAGCGAAGACGATTTGACGATAGCGGATCTTCAAGGCATAGACGTGTTTGTCATCCCTGAGCCGCAAATCCCCTTCACAGCTGAAGAGCAAGCGTCTATTTTGTCTTTTACTGAGGCCGGAGGTGGCGTGTTTTTTATTGCCGACCATTACAATGCGGATCGAAATTTGAATCGTTGGGACTCAGGAGAGATCTTTAATGGTTGGAGAAGAGGCGCATGGGAAGATCCTTTCAAAGGAATGAACACAGCAGAGAAGAAGGCACTTGAAGGTGTGACAAATTCTGAATGGCTTTCGGACAATTTCGGCATTCAGTTCCGATACAATGGAATTAACAATACCGTTGCCAATCACATCGTAGCGCCATCCGACACTTTTGGGATTACTGAAGGTGTTGAGAAAGTGGCAATTCACGCAGGTGCTACACTAGCGATCACGGATCCTACCATTGCAAAGGGAATTGTGTATTTGCCAACAGGGCTAACGTCTGAAGCGAATTCTTGGGGACCGGCTGTCGATCAAGGCGTTTATTTCGGCGGAGGCATTGACGAAGGTCCATTTGCAGCAATTTCGAAGGTTGAAAATGGGAAGGCTGCCTTCATCGGAGATTCTTCGCCTGTTGAAGACGCTACGCCAAAGTATCGAAATGAAGAACATGGAGGCACGAAGCGTACGTACGATGGCTTCCTAGAGCATGATGATGCAACGCTTTTAATCAATATGATGAATTGGTTGGCTGAAGAAGAATGCTACAAAACATTTGCGCAAAAAAACATTCCATTGGATGATGTGTCTCCACTTCTTGATATGGAGCTTCCGGAACAAAGTACGGAACCACAGACCGAGCCATGGCGATCGCCTGATGCAGGGTATCTCTGGTATGATCGCTCAACATTTGCGCCAGGATCTTACGGAGCAGAGGATGGGGAAGTTCCAGTTGATGCATCCTATGCGATTAGCTTAGAAGAGCCAGTTCCAGTCGGGAATAAGCCCTTTGACGTAACCGTTCAAGTGACCAATGCTGCACCAGGCTCAACCGTATCGAACTTGGAAATTCAGCTTTATCTCTCAGGTGGTAGACAAATTTCTCAAGTTCAGCAAGCAGATGGTTCATGGTCACGCACTGGTTATGCCAGCATTGCGCCAGTTTCGATCGGAAATGATGGCACTGGTAAAATCACGTTTAGCATGAGATTAACGGATGTTTCAGCGACGCAAGGAAACATTCGCTTGCGGCAGCAAGGGGAAAATCTCCTCACACAATCAGTGACGCTTGCGCCTTAAGGGATGATTAAAAGGTGGTTCTCCGGAGTCATAAAACGACTTTGGAGGACCACATTTTTTATTAAGGTCCTGACAAGATGTTTCATTTGTCTGTTCCCTTTGCAAATGAATTAATTCTCTCTTGATTGATTGAAAGAGCTTCTCTCTATATAATGAAAGGCAAATGTTCGTCAAGGATATGCTTTAATGAAAACCTTTACAAAAAAATGAAGTGATTCACCTAAACAGATTGGAGGGAAGGCAGTGGAGTGGAGCACTGTCGCGACATATGGACCTTTGGCAGGAATGGTATCACGTGTACGGAGCGGATGAAAGGTTCGCCCGTTTCAATCGCTCGACACTGTTTATTGAAGACAATGCCTTGCACCGTTTGCCCTCTTTTTGTAAACAAAAGCAATGGAAACATCCTTTAATTGTTGCTGATCAGCGAACCTATTTGGCGATTGGGGAACAGACGAAGCACGTGTTGGAAGCGGAGGGGATTCAAACCGAATCTTGCATCATTCAGGATGATGAAAGGAACGAAGTGCTCGCCAATGAAGAAGCCATTATTGAGGTGCTTCTGCAAGTGTCTGATCAGACGGATGTGATTATCGCTGCTGGGGCAGGAACGATTCACGATATCGTCCGTTTTGTTGCATACCAAAAGAACATCCCGTTTGTGTCTGTTCCGTCCGCAGCTTCCGTCGATGGTTTCACATCAAAAGGCGCCCCGATTGTTTTACGTGGGTTTAAGAAAACCATTCAAACTGTCGCACCAGAAGCCTTGTTTGCAGACTTAGGTGTGTTAGTGAATGCCCCCAGAGCAATGACGGCTGCGGGTTTTGGAGACATGCTTGGAAAGTGGACGTCGCTCGCAGATTGGAAGGTGTCCTCATGGCTGAAACAAGAACCATATGATGAACAGGGAGCACAGCTGACAGAAAAAGCGCTGCACAATTGTCTAGAGGCCATAGACAATCTCACGACACCGACAAAAGAAGGAATAAAAACCTTGATGGAATCACTCGTCGTGTCTGGCCTTGTCATGATGGCTCTTGATCATTCGCGTCCGGCTTCAGGTGCGGAACATCATTTGTCACATGTATGGGAGATGCAGCATTTAAAGCATCGGCATCCACAATGGCTTCACGGAGCAAAAGTTGGTGTCGCTTGTGGAATTATCATCGATCTTTATCAACAGCTCTCTCACCAATCATGCCCTCATAACGCAACTCCGACCTTACGAGAAAGATGGACAGACATCGAACATCTATTCCAAAGCCTGCCTCCCTCGGCAGAAATTCAACGATGGCTCCATCTCGTCGGAGGTCCAGGGACATTTGCTGAATTAGGGGGCACCCCATCACTTTTACACGAAGGGCTCACCCTTGCCCATACGATACGTGACAGGTATACCGGTTTGCGTTTAGCTCATGAGTACCCGGAGTGGTCCCGACCAATTTTTGATGAGCTCGCGAGTAGGATTCAGTAGAGAGTACATTTCCCCCTGTGCAGCTATTCGCACAGGGTTTATTTTTGCCTTTAGATCCGATCCGGTTACATGTGAGACAAGGACTCAATACGTTTTAAAAGTAATCCAACCTTTCGATAATTGTCTCGCACTTGACAAAGGGAGGTTAATTACGATAATATTTCGTATGCGAATGATTCGTGTGCTTATTTTTTAATTCTCAAACGCAGGGGGAAAAAAATGATTGAAGAGAAAGAACAAATTCAACGATTTATGGCTTCTTTAAGAGAAATTCGTAAATTAATGGATCAGGTGATTCGTGTGATCGCCACTGAAATGGACAGCACGCCATTACAGTTATTCGTTCTTTCCTATTTAGGGAAGAACCCAGATCAATCGTTAAAGCATTTGGCTGATGAACTAAAAGTGAGCAACAGCACAATGAGCGGGGTTGTGGATCGCTTAGTTCAATCAAACCTTGTGAAGAGGGATCGCTCTAGTGAAGATCGTCGAGTGCTTGTGATGAATTTAACGGAAGAGGGAAAGGATAAACAAAATCAATTTAAAGACTTCTTTTACAAACGTTTGGAGGAAGTGGAGCAGTTACCAGAGGAGGACATGGAAACATTGCTTTCATTACATCAGAAGGTGATTGCACAGATAAAGAAAGGAAGTCTTACACATGAGTAATAAAGCTCAAGGCGTTGAGGATTCGGCGTCTCCATTGACCAGTTCACAACGAAAAATTGTTGTAGCTGTCATGATTATGGGCGCCTTTGTAGCAATTTTGAACCAAACGTTAATCAATGTCGCATTGCCGAAGATTATGGAAGACTTGCATATTAATCCTTCCGTTGGGCAGTGGTTAACGACTGTGTATATGCTCGTTAACGGTGTTTTAATTCCGATAACTGCATTTTTGATGGAGCGTTACAGTACGAGGCAGTTGTTTTTAACAGCGATGGGCTCCTTTGCGATCGGTACACTCGTATGTGCGCTTGCACCAATTTTTGAAGTTCTTATGATTGGTCGCATCATTCAGGCGATAGGTGCCGGCATTATGATGCCTCTTATGACTGTCGTTATCCTATCCTCGTTTCCATATGAAAAGCGTGGAGCAGCGATGGGAACAGTAGGCATCGCCATGGTGTTTGCCCCAGCTGTTGGTCCAACCTTATCGGGATGGCTTGTCCAAAATTATCATTGGTCCTCTTTATTTTATGTTGTCTTGCCAATTGCTCTCATTAGTTTTGTTTTTGGACTTATTTATATGCGTAATGTAACAGAGCAAACCTTTCCAAAGGTCAATATTCCTAGTGTCATTCTTTCAACAATTGGGTTTGGAGGCTTGCTTTACGGATTTAGCTCCGCAGGAACAAATGGCTGGACAGACCCAGTTGTTTTAGGCTCATTAATCGTAGGAGCGGTCGTTCTTGTTTGGTTTATCGTGCTGCAAAATCGTTTAGACGTCCCGATCTTGCGATTTGATGTCTTTTCTTATAAGATGTTTAGCTTGACGACAATTATTAATATCGTCTTAACGATGGCGATGTTCTCTGCGATGATTCTTGTTCCGCTTTACTTGCAAAATGTTCGTGGATTTTCTCCATTGGAATCAGGCTTGCTTCTGTTACCCGGCGCGATTTTAATGGGCATTATGTCACCAATTACAGGGAAGATTTTTGATAAAGTCGGCGCACGATGGCTCGCGGTTGTTGGACTGGGTATCACGACTTGGACAACATGGGATTTTGCGCAATTGGATTTAGAAACGACGTACACACATATGATTATTATCTATTCGTTGCGTATGTTTGGCATGTCAATGCTGATGATGCCCATTATGACAGCAGGACTCAACGCCTTGCCTAATCGTCTTAATTCGCATGGAACAGCGATGGCGAATACGATGAGACAAATGTCTGGTGCGATCGGAACCGCCTTTTTAGTTACCGTGATGACCAATAGTGCAAAAGCTTACGGGGAAAGCCATGCGACTGCTGGGATGGATAAAGAAGCCATCGTTCACTTAGGGCAAGTTTCTCAAGTCCAAGGCATTAACGATGCCTTCGTCGTTGCAACCGGTTTTTCTCTTATTGCTTTTGTCCTTGCCTTTTTCATTCGTAAGGATTCTTCACTTGACGAGCAACCGAACACTTAACAACAGAAAAGAAAAACGATGAGCCCCTCTTTGCGAGAGGGCTCTTTTTTAACAAAGCAAAAGCCAGTGCCCATAAATCACGACTGCTTCGTCAAAATACTTCGCTTTCCACGGGCACGGCTTCAGCTTTCTCGGAAAGCAAAAGCTTTCCTGCGGGATCTTCAGCTCGCGCTGTTCCCGTAGGAGTCTACGTATGTTGACTACGCTGATGTTTGTTTCTGCGTTTTGATTCATATCATATCATCACTCAAAGATGCCACTAGCGAGACTCCAACGGCAAAGAAAACACGATGAGGTCCTTTCGAATCGATGTTGCACTTGTACCCGTAGGGTGAAAAGAAGTCACGACGAAGCTTTTTGAGTTATGCCCTTTAGGATGAAAGCGATCGTACGGCAGCTTGTATAAAAAGCAACGACAACGTTATATTGTAGGTTTACCCAGTGATTGCTAAGCGTGCCTGCCAAATAAAAGGTGCGAAAGTTGAGTCAGAGAGTTTGGGTTGGTGCAAAACGACGACATATGACACACCAATAATCTATTTGGCTGTCTTGGCGTGAAAGCTTATGTCTGTGTGATATAATGCATCAGGAATTACGATGAATTCGGTGAACGAAAAGGAGCAAGATACAATGGCTAAATCAAAATATTATACGGTTTGGAAAGGTCGAAAGCCGGGCATTTATACGAGCTGGGCGGATTGTGAAAAGCAAATTAAAGGCTATTCGGGTGCTGCTTTTAAATCCTTCCCAACACGCCAAGAGGCAGAGGTAGCTTTCAAAGGGGATACGAGTAAAAGAGCGGGTGTGAAACAAAAGGATTCTTTTTCAACCTCGAAGAAAAAGAGCACAAACTCCACATATATTAGTAAAAGCATTAGCGTGGATGCGGCTTGTAGCGGCAATCCTGGCGTGATGGAATACCAAGGCGTGGATACGGAGACGGGAAAGCTCATTTTTCATGAAGGGCCCTTTCAGGAGGGGACGAACAATATCGGCGAATTCCTTGCGATTGTCCATGCGCTCGCGATGTTAAAGGAAAAGGGTGATGAGACGACACCTGTGTATTCCGATTCAGCGACCGCGCTCGCTTGGGTCCGTAAAAAAAAGTGCAACACGACACTTGTGCAAAATGCGACGACAAAGCGTCTATGGGATTTGATACAGCGGGCGGAGACTTGGCTGCGAACGGAAACCTACCATACGTCTTTGCTGAAATGGGAAACGAAGCAATGGGGAGAAGTGAAGGCAGACTTCGGTAGAAAATAGGGAGTTTGCGTGGACTGTTTACTAAATTCATTGAAATAACTCAGCTGCTGCAAATAAAGAATTGGATATGTATGGATTAGAATGCAATCTTTTGTGCTTTCATTCAAATGTGAAGCTGTGTATCGTTTTTGTAAAGCTCCCTATAACGACATCTATATGTACGAAAGAAGTGGTTGTAAAAGGTGAGCTTTTGGAGGCAAATGAATGGAAAAAGCCAAGTGGTTAAGCGAGCTAACATTTTTAAGGGCGATCGCGTGTGTATCAATCGTTCTTTTGCATACGATTGAAAGAGCGTTGCTATCCTCACATTATGGGGACATATCTATAAGTGCTCGGGTGATCTGGGAATCATTTTATATGGTGCTTTTTTATGGCACACCGACGTTTATTTTTTTAAGTGAAGTTTTAATTGCGTATTTATATAAGGATAAACCTTTGCCAAAAGGCTTCTTCAAAAAGCGCTTTTTGTATCTTTTTTTGCCTTATCTTGCCTTGGCGATGTTCTATGCCTGGACAAAAGCGGATGGCTGGAGTGATTTTGTTTGGCGTTCATTCATGCATGCCGTGATCGGGGACTATCATGGGTATTTTGTGTTGATTATCTTTCAGTTTTATGGCCTGCATTGGCTATTAAAAACGTGGATGTCAGCTCAGAAGCCTTATCGAATTGTTGGTTATGCATTTGTTATTAATGTTGCGTATTTGGCTGTTTTTAATTTTATCCCTGCGCCAAATATACCGCATGGAGAGTATATATGGGAGCGATATTATTGGGTGCCTTTCCCAGGATGGTTGTTTTATTTTGTTGCTGGATTTTATGTTGGTCAATCCTACGACAAGGTACGTTCGTGGATTAAAATGCATTATCTTAAGCTATTAGCAGCCCCACTGGTCACCTCTGTTCTCGTCCTCGTGTTGGTTTACACAGATGTATTAACAGTAGCCAGTTCAAAGCGTGTCGACATGCTGCTGCATTCATCAGCGATGGTGCTCGGTTTGCTTGCTCTTGCGATTGTGCTACCGAAAGCAGCACTAAAAACTGAAATGATCAGCCGCTACTCTTTTGGGATTTATCTGTGGCATATGTATTTTTTATATGCGCTAAATGGGAGCCTTGAAGCTATTGAGCATCAACTGCCGATGTCATTGTACATCGTCGTGTTGTGTGTTGGTGCTATCCTCTTGTCAATGGGATCTATGAAAATTATTAATCTTTTACCTGGAGGGGCTACGCTAACTGGGCAAGTAAAACCGTCAACCAAAAACCGTACATCTTCAGTCGCATCCCCTGAAAGAAAAGCATCTATTTAGTGACCCAGTCCATATCATCGGGAGAATCATCTTTGGTTAAAGTAGAGGCTAATGGCTTCTACTTTTCATTTTGCGTGTATGCAATGTATAATGGCAATCGTGTGTAAAGAGTAGAGAAAGGAGGGGCGTAATGGCTCGTTGGAAAGCGGTATTAATCGTCCTCATAGGCGCTGGGGGTTTTGGTTTTACGCCAGTGTTTGTTAAGAGTGCTTTTATAGAGGGATATAATCTTGCGCAAGTCGTCGGTGCACAAATGATGTTGGCGTTCGTTATTTTGTGGATCATTGCGGCAATTAGGCAAGTAAAGCGTCAACAAGTGACGAGAAAACAAGTAGTAAAGCTCATGGTCGCAGGTTCTTTGAATGGGTCAACAGGAATCTTCTATTATGGGGCTATGGCATACCTGCCTTCATCTGTTGCAATCATTATGTTATTTCAATTTGTATGGATAGGTGTATTGTACGAGTGGATTCTTGACAAGCGAAAGCCCACACCTATAACGCTTGTTTCTGTTGTGTTAACACTTATCGGAGTAAGCTTTGCAGCTAATTTGACGATGGATCGATTTGAGGCATTATCAACTATAGGATTATTGCTCGGTCTAGCTGCCGCCTTCTCATATGCAGGCTTTATTTATGTAAGTGGTCGAGTTGTTTCTCATGTAGACCCTTTTCTCCGTAGCCCAATTATGATTTCTGGAGCAGCTGTACTCGTCCTATGTGTATTTCCACCAACCTTTTTGTGGACCGATGCTGCCACTAGTTCGTTGTGGTTATTTGCCTTAGGCGCAGCGATTTTTGGTGCCGTTCTGCCGCCGTTATTTATGGCCATCGGTGTGCCTCACATTTCAAGCGGGGTCGCAACCGTACTAGGATCAGCAGAGCTGCCGGTCGCTATTTTAATGGCTGCCATTGTGTTACATGAACCGATGCTGCCCTTCCAATGGGTCGGCATTGCTCTCATAATGCTTGCGATTTGTCTCAAGGACGCAATTGACTTATGGTCGAGAAAAAGAGCACAACTTCGTTAATGTGATCGACAAATTTTCAATACAATTGTTCATCTGAAAAAAGAGGTTGTCCAAAGGTCATAAAATGACTGTTCGGACAACCTCTTCATTGATCAGTGGTATTCTTTTTGCGCCGAGCTCTTTCGACAACCCATTCGAAATGATGCTTAATCTCAACCGTATCCTGACGTGTGAGCGTTTCCCAAGCATCAAGCTGTAAGAAAAACAAGTCATCCACACCTTGCTTACGTAGAAGTTGATGAAGGACAAGAACATCCTTATAAGGTTCAAGCGCAGGATTGCCGTCGGGAGTAGAGCGATCAAGCAAATAATCCACACTTACATTAAAAAAATCAGCTAAACTTAGTAAGGTAGAGAGATCTGGCTCGCTGCGGCCATTTTCGTAATGAGAATAGCTTGCACGTGAAAGACCTAACTGATTTGCTATATCTTGCTGTGTTATAGTCGATCCACGTAGTTGTTTTAAACGATCCCCGATCAAACGCCTCACCTCAAAATTCCTAGTTCCTCCTATTATAGATACTAAATGTATCTTGTCATCGTAATGTTCAATATTGTATCTATAAAATATTGACGATATATTTTTGATCATTTATAATCAATTTAGTGGTAATTTTTGAGAAACTATTTGTTTTTGACAATCGAAATTGCTTACTTATTGCACACAGTACTGAAATTAAAGATAAGGAGGGAAGTCCGTTCGCCATTACAAAACACGGCGTTCAATCGATATACATCAATCAAGCGATCTATTTTGGCGGCGGAACACGTATGAGAAGAAGACTTGCACATGAACGATATAAAAGAGGGTGGACGCAGCGGTCAGTCGCCGAACGGTTAGCAATCTCTGAGGTTTATGTTCGTAAACTTGAAAAAGGTGCAGCAAATCCAGGTCGTGAAACGATGGTAAGATTTGAAAAGCTCTACGGTGTATCTGTGTATGAATTATTTGATGATGTGTTTTTAAGAGAACTTTAAATAGGAAACGTTATGTTTAAAAAAATCAGAGTATATCAAAAAAAGAAACAATTAACTAGTTCCAAGTAAAAGCCCTCTTCCTGTTATCTGCTATCAGGGAAGGGGGCTAAGAAACGTATAATGTAATGGTTAGTTCGCTTTCTCCTGCACGGCTTTAATATCCGCTATGATTTGATCAAACGGAGGATCGATATTACCGACATAATATGAATTGATGTATCCATCAGGTCGAACGAGGAAAAAATGGACACCGTGCATAAATGTATCTTCAAGCTTTTGTACGCTTGATTTAAAGGAAGTCTTCGAATACTCCTTGACTTCTTCATGGGTATAACCGGTAATGAAATGCCAATTTGAAAAGTCGGCCTGGAATTTCGTCCCGAATTCTGTAAGGACTTCGGGGCTGTCTCTTTCTGGATCAACTGTAAACGAAACAAAGGTTACGTCCAGCCCAGCTTCCTCTACTTTCTCCTGAAGTGTCTGCATATTAAAGGTCATAGGCGGACAAACATCAGGACAATTAGTGAAGATAAAGTCAGCAATCCACGTTTTTCCTTTCAAATCATCTGTCGAAAAAGGTTCATTGTTTTGATTTACTCCTGAGAAAGGGGCGATCGGTTCAGAAAAGGATACGCTGGTTGCTGGACCTGAACTTTGTGATGTGTTTCCATCCTCTGGAGAAAAAAAGGTCATCCATATAACGAAGGCCAATAGAACAACCGTAACAACGATGAGAGGAATTCCTATATAAGCTTTAGAGAATTTCAAGATGCATGCCTCCTAAATTTACCACAACGTTAATAAATCTCCTTGTTAGTTTACCTTTTTTACTACAGCGGTTTCAACTGCGTGAGCGAGCAGTGCATGACAAAACTGTGACATTGTAAATGAAAGGAGGACAGGAGAGCCATTGGAGAAATGGTTTTTTCTTTGTGCCCCTCGTGATATACTGTTCACTGTTACGTACAAGTTCGGAATGAAGAACTGGAGGATCTTACAGTGACAGCCAAATACATCATCGTAAAGGAAACGATACGTGGATGGATTGTCGAGGGGACGGTCCATCCAAAAGAAAAAATCGCCTCAGAGAACGAATTGATGATCACTTTTGCGGTGAGCAGGCATACGATTCGTCAAGCGTTAGGAGAGTTGGTTTCAGAAGGCTGGCTTTATCGTGAGCATGGAGTCGGTTCGTTTGTTGCTGATCGCCAACGCAAAGATCAAAACATGGATTCAAAGCTAATAGGTGTTGTGACGACCTATTTGTCGGACTATATTTTTCCTTCGATCATTCGTGGCATTGAAGCGACACTAAGCAACGCTGGTTATACTTTGCTTTTGGCGAGTACGAACAATAACCCTGATGCAGAACAACAATGCTTGCGGACGTTTTTAGAAAAGCAGGTTGCAGGAGTGATTATTGAACCGACAAAAAGTTCACTACCGAATCCCAATTTGCGCGAATACCTTGCTCTTGCTCATCATCGCATTCCTTATGTGATGATTAATGCTGGTTACGAGGAGCTCTCACCCATTTCATTAACATTAGATGATACAAAAGCGGGCCAAGTCGCTTGTCAGCATTTGCTTGACTTAGGACATACATCAATTATGGGATTTTTCAAAACAGATGACAGGCAAGGTCTGAAACGGATGAATGGATTTCTAAAGGCGTTGCAAGAAAAAGACATTGCGCCTAAACCAGAATGGTGCGTCACTTACACTTCGGAAACAAAAACGTCGGTGCCAACAGAGGTGTTGCAGGCTGCATTACGTCAAAGGGAGCGGCCAACGGCGATTGTTTGTTACAATGATGAGCTAGCATTGATGTTGCTGCACACGATTCGTAGGGCGGGCATGAAGGTCCCCGAACAACTATCTATCATTGGATGTGACGATTCGCATTTATGTACCGCGTCAGAGATCGCTTTGACATCAGTCGCTCATCCGAAGTCACAGATGGGGGAAGATGCAGCCAAACTCATCGTGACAATGATTGAATCAAGAGAGCGCCGTGCGGCTAGCCACAAATACGAACCGCTCCTTATCGAACGGCAATCAACAGCACCACCTGAGCGTTAGTGTTCTTTGGTGGTGTTTTTTGTTTCCGGCAGAACGGTTGATGTTCTGCCCTGCGTTTCAAAACTTACTCGCCTCCGCTTTTCGTTGTCTAGCTGCGCGCCGTAGAAGCTGCGGCGCAGAAATCATCGGGCTAGTGAAATGAAAGAACCATTTCCCTGCCCGATGATGTTCTGACCTGCGCTTCTGAGCATACGACGCTCCGCATTTCGTGTCTAGCTGCGGCTCGCTGAAGCTGCGAGGTAGAAATCCCGATGCGAGAGAAATGTGGAGAACCATTTCTTCACCCCGTGATGTTCTACTCTGCGCTTCAAAACGTACTCGCCTTCGCTTTTCGTGTCTAGCTGCGGCTCGCTGAAGCTGCGAGGTAGAAATCCCGGTGCGAGAGAAATGTGGAGAACCATTTCTTCACCCCGTGATGTTCTACTCTGCGCTTCAAAACGTGCTCGCCTTCGCTTTTCGTGTCTAGCTGCGGCTCGCTGAAACTGCGGGACAGAAATCCCGCCACTGAGGAAATGTGAAGAACCATTTCCTCGTGCCGTGATATTCTGCCCTCCGTTTCAAAACGTACTCGCCTTCGCTTTTCTTACTTCTTAATTCTTTACAAAAGCTTGAGCACTTGTTCGGTGTATGGCATAATAAAAGCGCATACACTTATACGTACGAGTTTTGTCTTTTTAGGTTATTTTCACTTTGGATAACGTACAAGATGTTGAAAAGAATGGAGGTACGGTGATGACGTATACAATTGGTGTCGATTATGGCACGTTGTCAGGCAGAGCGGTGCTGGTTGATGTGACCAATGGGCGTGAGGTAGGTTCTGAATTGTTGGCTTACCCTCATGGTGTCATGGATAGTACACTTCCGGATGGGACAGCGCTTGGTCATGATGTGGCGTTGCAGCACCCCCAGGATTATCTTGATGTATTAAGTCACACGATTCCGAAGCTCTTGCAAAAAACGGAAGTTTCGGCGGAGGATGTGATTGGGCTAGGCATTGACTTTACAGCATGCACGATCCTTCCGGTGGATGACCATGGGAAACCGCTATGTTTTTATGAGGAGCATGCGTCACGTTCTCATAGCTATGTCAAGCTTTGGAAGCATCATGCTGCACAGGACAAGGCGAATCAACTGAATGACGTTGCTGAACAAAGAGGTGAGGTATTTTTACAACGATACGGCGGCAAAATTTCCTCGGAATGGTTCTTTCCAAAGATTTGGGAGCTCGCAGAAGAGGCACCTGACCTATACGATCAAATGGATGTCATGGTCGAGGCAACAGACTGGGTCATATGGCAGCTCACTGGCACATTGACTCGAAATGCATGTACAGCTGGGTATAAGGCGATCTGGCACAAGCAAGAGGGATTTCCTTCAGAGGAATTTTTGAAAGCACTTTCTCCTAAACTTGTAAACGCTGTATCTGAGAAATTACGTGGACCGATTCTACCAATTGGAGAAAAAGCTGGTGAGTTGACACCTGAAATGGCAGAGAAAATTGGCCTATCTCCCGGCATCGCTATTGCGGTTGGAAACGTTGATGCACACGTGTCCGTACCCGCGGTTGGCATTACAGAACCAGGAAAAATGCTTGCGATCATTGGGACATCCACCTGTCATATCCTTTTAGGCACAGAGGAACAAATCGTTCCTGGCATGTGCGGTGTAGTAGAAGATGGGGTATTGCCTGGTCTCTATGGTTACGAAGCCGGACAATCCTGCGTAGGGGATCATTTTAATTGGGTTGTGGAGACGTGCACACCTGCATCCTATTTTGAAGAAGCTGCGCTAGAAGGCATTGATATACATGAATTGTTAACGAAAAAAGCAGCGGCCTTAGCTCCAGGCGAAAGCGGCTTATTAGCTTTAGATTGGTGGAACGGAAATCGCTCAACACTTGTCGACGTTGATTTGACAGGCATGATTTTAGGGATGACCTTACAAACCAAACCAGAAGAGATTTACAGGGCGCTTATTGAAGCCACGGCGTTTGGTACTAGAACGATCATTGAAGCCTTTCGCACGAGCAATGTGCCTGTTGATGAGTTTTATGCTGCTGGAGGGATTGCTGAAAAGAATGCGTTGGCCATGCAAATTTATGCTGACGTTCTCAATATGGAGATCAAAATCTCAGCATCAAGTCAAACACCTGCGCTTGGTGCGGCCATGTTCGGTGCTGTAGCGGCTGGTAAAGATGGCGGAGGCTATGAGAACATTCACAACGCTGCCGCTGCAATGGGGAAAACAAAGCCTGACCCTTATCAACCTCATGCTTCTGCAGTGGACGTCTATGATGCACTCTATAAAGAATATAGCTCGTTGTACGACTATTTTGGTCGTGGAGAAAATGATGTAATGAAGCGTTTGAAGCACTTGAAAAGTAAGAGCACGCCTGTGCATGTTTAACCTTAACTTTTAGAGGAGGAATTTGAAATGACACAATCACAAACTGTAAATGATGTATTCGTCGCTGGGAAAGCATCAACAAAGCCACGTATTGGTTTGCTTGGCATAATGCAGGAATTGTATGACGACATGCTGCCTGGGATTACGGAAAGACAGGGGAACTATGCAAAGCAGGTCGCTGCGCGTCTAGAAGACAAGGCAGAAGTGCTATTCACTGCACCAGCTCGGGATAAAAACGATATTGACGAGAGGATGAAGGAGTTCGCTCAACAAGATGTTGATGGCATTCTTATTGTCATGTTAACGTATGGCCCAGCGATGCGTACGGTACGTGCGTTGCAAAACCATTCTCGTACGCCGATTTTGCTTGCAAACATTCAGCCTGTCCCTACTGTTACTCAAGATTGGGATATGAGTGATTTAACATATAACCAAGGGGTTCACGGGGCTCAGGATATGGCAAACGCTTTGCTACGCACAGGCTCTAGCTTCTCTGTAATCTCGGACGACTGGCAATCTGATTCATTCAGTGAAAGTGTAGGCGATTGGGCTCGTGCCGCTCAAGCCATTCATCGTCTTCGCGCCATGAAAGTTGCATTGCTTGGATATGGCATGAACGGCATGGGAGATATCGTTGGCGATGAAAGTGCTTTTTTGCGCAAAATTGGTCCGACGATTGTACGTGAAAATTTTGGTGATTTGTTAGAACGTATGGATGCTATTTCTGATGAGGCGATTAGAGCAGCCATTAAAATAGACAAAGAAAACTTTGATATCGATCCAAATTTAACAGATGACAATCATGTGTATGCAGCTAGAGTGCAGCTTGCCATCGAAGAATTGCTGCAAGAAAAAGGGTATGACGCCTTTTCGTTCCACTTTGAGGCAGTAGGACAAGACAAGCGGTTCCGTCAGCTTCCTATTTTAGCTGCGTCAAATCTAATGGCAAAGGGGTATGGCTTTGGTGCTGAAGGCGATACCAACTCAGCAGCCCTCGTTGCTGCTGGTCATACACTTATTGGGGACGCTCATTTTACCGAAATGTATGCGATGGATTTTGAGCGAGATTCAATTCTAATGAGTCATATGGGCGAAGGAAACTGGAAGGTTGCACGCAAGGATCGTAAACCTAAGCTCATTGATCGTGAACTAGGGATCGGCGGCCTGGATAATCCTCCTACGGTTCTATTTATGGGAGAGCCAGGACCAGCAACATTGGTATCGCTTGTTGCTCTAGAAGGAGAACGTTATCGACTCGTAGTGTCGTATGGTGACATTCTTGACACGGAAGAAGTGCCTGCGATTGAAATGCCATACTTTCATTTCAAGCCTCATAACGGTGTTCGAGAGTGTTTGAATGGGTGGTTATTAAACGGTGGTACCCATCATCAGTGCCTCAATTTAGGAGATCATCGTGGGAAATGGCAGCATTTTTGTAAACTTCTCGGCATTGAATACAGTGAGGTGTAAGCCTTTAGAGAAAGGAGGAACTGCATATGCTTGAGCAAGTAAAGCAGGACGTACTCAGAGCAAATCAGCGCCTTCCAGAAGAGGGGCTGGTGACGCTCACATGGGGGAATGTTAGCGGGATCGATCGAGCGTCTGGTCTTGTCGTTATCAAACCAAGCGGTGTCGGATATAAAGAGCTAACGATCGATGATCTTCCTGTGCTTGATTTGGATGGGCGTCAACTTGAAGGGACGCTGAATCCTTCGTCAGACACGGCGACGCATCTTGCTTTGTACCGTGCATTTCCAGGCATTGGTGGTGTTGTCCATACACATTCTTCATGGGCGACATGCTGGGCGCAAGCAGGACGAGCAATCCCACCACTTGGAACGACCCACGCCGATTACTTCTATGGCGAAATTCCTTGCACGAGATCAATGACCGATGATGAAATTGCTAACGATTATGAACTTGAAACAGGCAATGTTATTATTGAGACCTTTACTGGAAGAGATCCTTTAGAAGTGCCAGGCGTTCTTGTGAAGGAGCATGCCCCTTTCGTTTGGGGAACCAGTGTTAAAAATGCTTTTGATAATGCCATCGTTCTTGAAGAGGTTGCGAAGCTTGCCATGCATTCTGAACAACTTCGTCCGGGGATACAACCTATGAATCAAGCATTATTAGATAAACACTACCTGCGCAAACATGGCAAAAATGCGTATTATGGCCAGCGCACGTAAAAGAATTTAAAGAAAGAAGCGACCACCGTTGCCGTGGCGCTTCTTTTTCATTGACGTCTAAATTCAGAGGATAAGCATGCCATAAAAAAGATGTCGTGGTATTGACCGTTGCGAAAAATGGCGTCTCGATGCCTACCTTCGACTTGAAATCCTAGCTTTTCATAGAGGCGAATGGCTCGATCATTATAGGAAAACACTTTCAATGAAAGACGATGTAGGCGGAGCTCATCAAACGCGTAACGCATTAACGTATCCATTGCATCGCGACCATATCCCTTGCCCCAATACGATTTTTCAGCAATGTCAATCGTACATTCTGCGTTGGCGTTTACATAATCGAGTTGAAGAAGTGAAATTAAGCCAATGGGCTGGTCCGTTTCTCGGTCGCGAATAAGATACCTCTTCGCATCTTGCTGATGTAACATTCCATTGACATGTCGTTCAGTTTCCTCATAGCTATAGCTGTCCAAAAGTGTCTGTGTTAAGGACATCACTTCCGCATCATTGCGCCAAATGTGATAAAGCTCCGTATCATGAGCTGTAAAACGATCTAGTCTCGTAGAACGACCTAGGAACATATCATCATCCTTCCTCACTCAACGCTGCAAATTTTAATCAATCACATAGAAATTTTCTCAATCTAAAAAAGACCTCTAATGCTGAAGTTACTTGATCATGATTGGCTTGTCAACGGTTTTAATCCTCTAAGCGGAGACACACATCTTTCTAAAACTAAACAAGATATAGGGGGCTTCGACATAGAAACAGGAAAATCGCAAGCGATTGCAGAAGTGACATAGTTAGAATGCGTTTTAAAAAATAGTGCCAAGGAGGATAAACTCTTGAACTATCGTACACTTGGAAATACTGGTATTGACGTCAGTGAAGTAAGCTTCGGAACTTGGGCAATTGGAGGATCATGGGGGCAAACAAATGATCAAGAAGCACTCAATGGTTTGGCACGTGCGATGGACGCTGGCGTGAATTTTTTTGATACGGCGGATGTCTATGGCCTTGGTCATGCGGAAGAGCTATTAGCAAAAGCGACGAAGGGGAAGGACAATATCTATATTGCCACAAAGTTTTGTCGTAAAGGCGATGAAACGCATGCAAATACATACAAAGAAGATGCGGTAAGAAACTTTGTAGAGGATTCGCTACGAAAGTTAGATCGGGAATGCATTGATCTTTATCAAATCCATTGCCCACCGCTGCACATTCTCAAAGACGGTAACATTTTTAGCGTCCTTGAAAAATTGAAGCAAGAAGGAAAAATACGAGGGTATGGGGTAAGCGTCGAAACGATTGAGGAAGGGCATGAGGCATTGCGTTATGAAGGAATTAGCGCATTACAGGTCATTTTTAACATCTTTCGCCAGCTGCCGCTGGAGACTCTCTTCCCTCAAGCTCATAAACAAGGTGTTGGAATATTAGCCCGAGTCCCGTTAGCTAGTGGATTGCTAACAGGGAAATTTTCCACAGATAGTACATTTGCGGAAAATGATCATAGGCAATTCAATAAAAATGGCGAGCGCTTCTCTGTAGGTGAGACATTTGCTGGTTTGACGTTACAAACAGGCGTTCAGTTAGCGGATCAACTGAAATGGATTGCAGAAGGAAGGGGCTCCATGACCCAAGCGGCTTTACGCTGGATTCTAGATCATGAGGAGGTAACATGTGCAATTCCAGGATTTAAGCGCCCAGAGCAAGTGGAAGATACGTTAAAAGCCATCGATGTACCGTCTTATTCAGAAAAAGAGCTGCAGGATTTAGCTGAGTTTTATAAGCAACATGTTCATCACCACATTCGGGGAGCGTATGCGTAAATAAAAAAGGGATGCATATCGCATCCCTTAAAACAAGTGCTCGCAGTATTTATAGGTATGGCCTTGCTCCGTGTCAGTTTGACAACTTCGCTCTTGCCAAGGCTTTGTGTCTCGAATAGTCTTTAAAAGAAGCTAAGTTTTTCCTCAAGCGGGCTTCGCTCTTTTGGCGCTGGAACATTTTCGTCATCAAAAAAGCCCAAGTGAAGGAAGCCGACAATTTTTTCACCTGGTTGAACGCCTAGAATACGAAGTGCTTTTGGATCCCATACATGGGGTTGTGTTTTCCAGCAAACACCGAGCTTCCGTTCCCACGCAAGCAGTTGAAAGTTTTGGATAAGCGCAGCGCACGCACTGTAATTCTCTTCGTTTTCCTTCTGTCGCGGGTCCTCTTTCATAACGACCACTAAAAACGCAGAGGGCTGACTAAAGTAATCTCGACGGTTGTCTTGTCTGTCTCGTGGAAAAAGAGTGACGAGTTCTTCGACAAACGCATCTTTTCTTTCAGAGGAGATAAATAAAAAGCGCCAAGGCTCGCGGAGACCGTGATTTGGTGCGTAAACAGCGTCCTCTAAAATGTCACGAACGAGTTCTCCAGGAACTGGTTCTTTCGAATAATTGGTTTTAATAGATCGACGACTGCGAATAGCCTCTGCAACTGGACCAGCTGTCGTATTTTTGGCTTCAAATGGCAATTTTATCACTCCATATTTGTTGTATTTTAAATGAGAATAGTTATCAACATTGTACATTGGCGACGTCCTGTTCGTCAAGAAAAACCAGATAATAGTAACGTTACATACCAACCGAGGGCACAAGCACTAATTCCACCGACGAAAGAAGTGGTGAGATAAACAATAAACGCAACGTAGCGCTTTTCATGCCATAACGTCCAACTTTCAATTGAAAAGGTCGAATACGTGGTGAAGCCTCCTAACCCCCCTGTAATGATGAGCAAAGAGGTATAATTTGAGAGGGCTAAAGTACTGAAAATGCCGATAAAGAAAGACCCTGTAAGATTGACAATTAAAGTAGCTAGTGGAAATTTAGATGGCTTCATTGGGATCATCAAAACGACTAAATAACGTGCCAAGGCACCGAGTGCACCGCCAATAGCAACATAAAGAAAGGTCATATGTGCTTCCTCTGTTGTGGTCTGCCTTTAGATCCATAAGCAAAGCCAGCAGCGGATGCAACAAAACAGATAAGGAACGTTGCGGAGCCATAGCTTATGCCTTGAATCCACTCCTCATGTTGGAAAAAGGTTAGAACCTCAAAAGAAAACGTTGAAAAGGTAGTATAGCCGCCAATCATTCCAGTAGTAAGTGCTATTTTTAATTCTTGCGGCCAAGTATTAGGAATACGAAGCATCAAGACTGGGAGCAGGAAAGAGCCACTAATGTTAGCTGTCAACGTCGCAATAAGGGAAAGGTCTGTAAAAAGAAGCATTAATCCGTAACGTGATAAAGCACCAACGCCGCCACCAAGCATAACAAAAAGACCGACTTTCATTTTGGCTGCTCCTTCATCAAAATAATGTTCTTTTATTGTAAGAGACTGTTTGATGGATAGCAACACACGGCAGAAAGACCTTTACAATTCCCTTTTATCATCCCAGAGAGGACGGAGCGTGATTGACCATGTTTAAAAACGCACTCATTTATTTATTCATTATAGGCATCGTTTTTGGAACGATCACACCAGCTATGGCTTATATAGAACCAATTGAAGCAGAACGAGAATCACGCTGGTCGAAGGGCATAGAATCAATTGCTGAACGAATTGATCTATCAGAGCACCAAGAAGACACTGATTTAGCGTTTCTTAAGCCGCTTTTAAAAGATAAACGTATCGTCTTGCTCGGTGAATCTTCCCATGGGGCAAAAGAATTTAACGAAGTGAAAATAAAGCTTATTCGCTACTTACATAAAGAGATGGGATTTTCTGTGGTCGCATTTGAATCGCCATTAGGTCAAGCTGTTTCGATACTAAGTCCTGAACTTGGATCGCCAATGAACATCATGAAGCATGGCATTTCTAAGGCATGGCACACAGAAGAAACAGAAGCCCTGTTTTCATATATGGAAAAGACATCTGAAACCCACCATCCTCTGCATTTTACGGGATTTGATACACAGGTTGATCCATATTTCGGTGCATTCATCCGTGATATGGTTCGTGAGACCGATCCAACAATCGCTGCTGAAATCCAACGAACTGAAGATGCTTGTTGGGCATTATACCATCACGAAACAGACCTTCATCAAGCTAAGAAAATCGCTCAAGAGCTGCTTCCGAAATACATCGAAATGGAGAAATTTTTGACGACGTTTTATCTAGAAAATCCAACAAAACTTACTTCAGATAAAATGAAACGTATTGATAAAGTGATCGACCTTCGCATTCGTTTTCTAACATCAGAGCTTGAGGCGCAAATTAGGGCGAATCAACAAACCAACTCCTCCTATATTCATCCATCTTCCTCGAAAAAGGAAAATGCAAGCTATCTCCGTGACAAAGGGATGGCGAACACGATTAGCTGGATGGCTAATGAGTTGTATCCAAATGAAAAGATCATTATTTGGGGGCATAATTATCATATTCGAAAGAACAATTCATTGATGATTCAAGCGTTTGAGCCAGTTCCTCACAACGGCGATTATTTGCCTACAATGGGTGAATTGCTGCCAGCGAATTTAAAGCGTCAAAGCTATCATATCGGCTTATTTGGCTATAAAGGAGAGACGATGAGAAATGATGGGGCAATTGCACCGATCAATGCTGACCATTCCTCCTATAGCATTGAATCCGTGTTGCACACAGCGCCGTTTTCTCCCGTTTTTGTGGATTTGACGAGTACACTATCACCAGCCAACAGTTGGATGGTCATGCCACTGAATGGTTCCTATTGGGGGATGACAGAAGAAACGTTTATTCCGAGACAACAATACGACGGGCTCATCCTAGTGAACGAAATATCCCCTTCCTTCTACGCACAACCCGAGACTTCTCATACAAAAGACTGAGGAAGGGGTACATCTTTAAGCGCTTTTCAGAAGGAGATGGGCTGGTTAGACTAAAGGTAGATGTGAATGGCTCAGAAAGGTTGTGTCGTATGACAAGGAAATTGGCTGGTTTTATATTAGTAGCCCTTGGGGTCCTTTTATCTATATACATTTTGTTCCCTGGACTCATCAATATGGAGAAAAGCGCCAAAGCGGAAGAAGAGAGAACGATTACGGGAGACTTCAAAAGGCTATCGATTACTGGTCAATCAACAGATGTTTATGTATCAGAAACATCTGGAGATGACATTCTTATACGATATGTCGGGAAGGAAACACTCCAAGTGAATGAAGATGAGGCAGCAAATGAATTGCGGATTGAGATTGATGATGATCGACGTGGGTGGTTGACTTTTGGCATGTTTACGAGGAATAAATTGTATGTAAGCTTACCAGGAAGAACTATGGAAAACACGAACATTCAGACGACATCAGGACATTTGTCGCTTGCTGATATTGATGGTGGCGACGTGAGAGCATCGACAACATCTGGGGACCTGTCACTTTCGGTTATTGATGGTGAGAATGTAATGGCAGGGACGAACTCAGGCGATATTGTCGTTGATCGTGGTACGGGAGAAACTTGGGATTTGAAGACAAGTAGTGGCGACATTGATGTATATACTGGCGATTTTTCAAACCTTAAAACAAATACGTCATCTGGAGAAACAACGCTTGATCAAGTGGCTGCTGAGACGATTGGTCACCATTCTTCTTCAGGTGATCTAGAAGGAGAACTGCTCCAAGGAGAGCTTACAGTTCGCACGTCTTCTGGTGAGGTGGAAGTGAATGTACAGCAGCTAAATGGGAATTCCTCCGTCCAAACGTCATCAGGAGACGTTGATTGGGGGGTCCAAGAAACGCCGGCTTCTGCAGAGCTAAATGTGAATAGTGGCTCTGGCTCTATTGATGTGGAGGGTGTCGAACAATGGCAAACTCAGTTGAATGAGGAACATTCATTCCAGGCAACGATCGGCAACAATGAGTCCTCATTAAAGGTCACAACTGGCTCAGGAGATATCGAGCTTTGGGTGAATGAATAGTTTTACTTGCATGGAAGTTCCCTTTATAAAGCGAGGAAACCAAATGATTTTGGTTCTTCGCTTTTTCCATTTAAGCAAAATCATAAAGGGTTAGACTTATAAGCGTTAGGAACAAGTGACAAACTTCGCGAATTTCCCTTTAGTCAAGAAATAGTGTAAAATATATTTAGGGAATCGAAATATTTATTTGAAGAAGGTGCAAAAGATCGAAGCTCAAAAACGTAATGTCGTCATTATGTGGGCAGCGAACTTTTTAATTGCTAGCAGCATGACAATGGTGCTGCCATTTTTATCACTGTTTATAGATTCGATGGGGTCATACAGTACTGACTATGTTCAGAAATGGGCAGGGTTGTCTTTCGGCGTGACATTTGTAACCGCCTTTTTATTTTCTCCTCTTTGGGGGAGGTTTGGCGACAAATTCGGTCGCAAGAAGATCCTTATTATATCTGCGATTGGTCTGGGGTGTTCTGTGCTCCTTATGACATGGGTCGATAATGTGTATCAATTGTTCACGTTGCGTCTTTTTATGGGTGTGTTCACTGGGTTTATCTCCACGTCTCAGGCCTTAATCGCTGCACAGACGCCTAAGAAAATATCAGGAAAAGTGTTAGGAACCCTGCAGACTGGAAACGTCTCAGGTGCTTTGTTTGGTCCGTTGTTCGGAGGAATACTAGCCGATTTGACAGGCTTTAGGTACACCTTTTTTATTACAGCAATTGTCATGGTTCTCACGGCGATGGTCGTTTTTTTCGGTGTGAGAGAATTTATTTTGCAGGATAAAAAAGAAGGCAAACAAAACTCTTTATCTTCGAAAGAAGTTATTAAACACGTCGTGTCCCATCCAGTCCTGTTAATGATTATGTTTGTTTCACTTCTCATTCAAGCCGCTAATTTTAGCATTCAGCCGTTACTAGCGCTTTTTGTCACTGAGCTTCATGGACCTGAAAGCAATGCTTTTTTTGCTGGACTCGTCTTTTCGGCAACAGGATTAGGCAATTTGCTCTTCACAAGGCAATGGGGGAAAATTGGTGACCGTATTGGCTACGACAAAGTGATGGTGGCGGTTATGCTCCTTGGTGCATTGTTCTTTTTCCCACAGGGGATGGCAACGTCGATATGGCAGCTGATCGTGTTACGTATACTTTTTGGTGTCGCCATTGGTGGATTTATACCAAGCCGAGTAGCGTTTATCCGCCAAGTATCTCCCTTTTCCGTGCAAGGTGAAGTATTAGGGTATAACAATAGCTTTCGCTTTCTTGGAAACGTAATCGGTCCAATGATGGGAGGCTTAATGGCAGGTGTATATGGGATATCTTTCGTTTTTTACTCTATGTCAGGATTATTTCTTGTTTCTGCCGTTCTCCTTCTCCTTTCCATGGCAAAACAACGACGTGCACACCATCAACCTGCAACAGCTCAATCAAGAAATGTTTAACCCCCATCGATGAAGGGAAATGTACGAATAGGTAAACGTAAGAAAGAAATACCATGTATAAATAAAGGAGGATGTTCAATTTATGGAAACAAAAAAATGGCTTATGACGCTTTCAGCGGCAACCCTAATTGCTGTTGCTGGTTGTAGTGGAGGTGGTTCAGACGACACTAACACAGACAATGGAGAAGACACTAGTCAGACGGACACGGGGACAGAAGAGTCGTCGACTGATGAGAGTGGTGGAGAAGACAGCGCGGCAACGACACCAGCTGAAGATGGTGACGCAACATCTGAAGCTCCTGCTGATGGTGAGACTGCTCCTGCAGAAGGTACAGACGAAGAAACACCTGCGGAGGGTGAAGACGCAGCGGCGACTGATGATGGAGCTGCAACAACTGCCGAGGAAGACTTAACTGCACAGCTGAAAGAAGAAGCAGGTGTAGCTGATGGTAAGATCTATCAGTCTAATGGTAGCGTGATCGCTGCAATTACACTAGAAAATACGGCGACTGCTGAACAAGGTCAACAAATTGCTGACAAGTATAAAACATTGCTTCAAGAAAAGTATCCAGACATGCAAGTGAATGTACAAGCTGTCTTGAACGGTGAAAATGTAGCAAATAGCGCGAGTGAATAAAGTAAGAGACCTAAAAAAGGTAGAATTCTAATATTGTAGTTTACTGGTTGGTTTGAGTTCGGTATTTTACCGAGCTTAAGCCAACCAGTTTTAGTTTAATCCGCTCGTTATAAGCACAGTCAATGGACACCTCGATCTTCAGCTCTGCCTAAGACGAAAGCACCTCACTGTGATACATCTCTTGCCGTCATCTCTACTGCCTGAGGGTCATTTTCTTCATTATACGAGACTGGGAAAAAACATAGTATGCAAAAACAAAACTCCGAACAGATGCGATTGATTTGTTCTGAGATTTATAAGGATAAACTAGGTAAGTTCTAGCCTTTTTACATAAATTGTATGAATCATACTGGGCTCACATCTGAAGGTCTTTTTTTAGTGCTACCCTTCTTAATTCAATGTTTAACCATACGAAAAAACAGGAAACCTATGGTACAATGTGAGGCATGTACATATAATGAAAGAAGATTGGTAAAGTGAAGGAGCGGTGGCTTTAATGAACCAAAGTGAAAAGAAAGCGTTTCTTAGAATTTGGATAGCACCACGAGAAACCATTCGACATATATTAAACAGTACGCCTACACGTACATTGCTCCTTATTATTGTCGCTTTGGCTGGCATAGGAAGTGTAGCATCAAGCCTATTCTTCCAACCCGATTTAAGTTTTTCACCAGAGCAAGCCAATTGGCTGCCCTTTGATGACTTGCCCTTTACAATGGTCTGGGCGCTAGTCCTCATCGGAGGTTTCTTATTAGGCCTGATCTCTATGTATTGGTTGACTCCATGGCTTTATACAATGGTAGGTAAATGGTTTAAAGGAACAGGCACCTTTAAGCAAATGCAAATAGCGTATGTATGGGCAAACGTACCAAGCATGGTTTTTGGCATCATAAGCTTACTGTGTCTTATTAGTTTAGGGAGTTCGGTTCTTACACCGGCTGCAGAAGTTAGCGGGGCACTATTGGCCGTAAGCCTTGCATATTCCTACATCGGTACGATATTTACGATATGGGCATTTGTGCTTTCACTGAATACCATTAGTGTCGTGCATCAGTTTTCTCGCTGGTCGTCATTAGGGACAGTTTTGTTGAGCATAATTCTCCTTATAGGGTTTGTCCTTATTCTTTCTTTAATTACTGTCGTCATCATAATTATCTTATAACGAAAACCGCTATAGAGGATTGAAGTTAATACAAGGGAGGAAGGAAATGAGGAGTCTGAAACTCGTTTCAATGCACCTATGTTAGATGTATTGATTGGAAGTGTACTATCTGCAATGGCAACAGGATTAGGTGCTCTGCCAATTTTGATGCTACAAAATGTGACGCATCGCTGGCGGGATATTATGCTTGCCTTTACAGCAGGGGTCATGATGGCTGCTGCCACATTCAGCCTCATCCCTCAGGCACTTGAAGAAGGGTCGTATGTAGCATTAGTTATTGGTATTTTCCTTGGTGCCCTTGTCCTTACTTCATTAGAATATACAATCCCTCACGTCGAGCTTGACCATCGTAAACAAACGGTCCCGTTTGATCGGAAGGCATTACTCGTCATTGCAGCAATTACACTGCATAATATACCAGAAGGTTTGTCAGTTGGTGTAAGCTATGCAAGTGACGACGAAGGTCTAGGCGGCCTAGTCGCATTAGCTATTGGTCTTCAAAACGCGCCTGAGGGATTTCTGGTAGCGCTCTATCTCATCCAAGAAAAAGTTAAAAAGCATAAAGCCTTTCTCATAGCAACGGCAACTGGGGCTGTTGAAATTGTCTCATCGTTGCTTGGTTATTTTCTGACGGCTGTTGTGGCATGGCTTGTACCAATTGGTTTAGCTTTTGCAGCAGGGGCTATGCTGTTTATTATATACAAAGAGCTCATTCCAGAAAGTCATGGTGATGGTCATGAAAGACCTGCCACCTTTGCGTTTATTGTTGGTTTGCTTTTGATGATTTTGCTAACAACCATCTTTTAACATTTTCGGCAGAAGCAATTTCGTTTGTAGCCGGCTTGTTTTGGGTAAAGATACTATGATTAAGGGAACAGTGAAACCCTGTGTTTCTCTGTTTTTTTTGGAAATAACCGTAATCTTACTCTAGATATGCTTTCTTTTTTGCGTTTTATAAAATAAACGTACATTATAAAGTAATGTCTTGTGTGTATTTCTGAGGGAGGAAGTTTTTATGTACAAACAGCTTTTTATGCAGCTTCGTGAGCCGGCATTTATAGCTAACGAAAAGTTTGACATTGAATTCATCAACAACGCGTTGGCAGAAAGGCTTGGATATAAAGTGGACGAGCTTCAAGGGGTCTCTTTGAAGTCTCTTATTGCAGCATGGCCCCAAAAAAACGGTTCTTTTCAATCCGTCTCGACGCTTGTGTTTAAAACTAAATCTCGAGGACATGTCACTTTTGAACTACAAACGGATCCACTTATCCTGGAGAATGGAGCCGGCTATTTTATCCGCTGTTTTGAGCTATTCTCCAATCAAACAAGCACGCTTCTTGAAAGTCGTCAATTCAATGAACTGCTCAAAGAAGCTCTGAATCACTCCCACGTGGGCATTGTTGTGACGGATCCTTCACTTGAGGATAACCCAATCGTATACATGAATAAAGGATTTGAGCTCTTAACAGGATATAATGAAAAAGACGTCATTGGAAACAATTGTCGTTTCTTGCAAGGGGATAAAACGTCCGCATTCTCTGTAGATAAAATTAGAAATGCCATAGAAAACAATACATCCGTTCTGGTTGAGCTATTAAATTACAAAAAAAACGGTGAGCCTTTTTGGAATGAGCTCCAGATTGATCCGGTGTATGTGAAAAATCAAGATCGTCGCCTTTTTGTCGGCGTACAAAAAGATATTACGCAAAGAAAAGGAATGGAAGAAGAGCTTTCATTGTCGCTTCAGAAAATTAAAGAGCTTTCCGCGCCAGTAGTTCCTGTTGGCAATGGCATATCTGTTCTCCCGTTACTCGGAACAATTGATCGTTCACGTTGGTCGATTATACAGGAACAAGTAGTAGAGGGTGTCGAGGAGAATGGCGAAGATTATTTAATTGTCGATTTATCTGGACTGGATGTATTTGAAGGAGAATTGAGTGAAGGATTTTTAAAGCTTGCTAAAATGCTATCATTAATGGGAACCGAACTAGTTATGACTGGCGTTCGTCCTGGCATGGCTCTAACGAGTATTGGAATGAACGAAGAGATCTTCCAATTTAGGTCTTTTACGAATGTGAAAGAAGCCTTAAAATCATTGGCAATATAAAAAAAGCTGAGTGCTCTCACTAATTGAGACACTCAGCTTTTTGGTGTATTACTTACATTCAGTGATAAATGCAAAGGTCATGCTCTATTTTTAATAGAACGAATTGAGCAGTTCACTACCACTGATGTACCCACTAATGAGTTGGTTGAAGATCACGAATTCGAAAAGTACGACAAGGAGAATGCCGTAAAAGTAATCAATCCGTGGTGAACTTGTTGATTTAAAGCTCACAAGAACAAAGCTTGAAGCAATCATAAACGTTAACATCGAGAAAAACATCAATGTGTAAAACAAGGATCCATTGTCAAATAAGAGAGTAATCATGCTAAGTAAGACAAGTGCTGCAGAAATGGTTGATAAGGTGCCGAGCTTTGCGACTGTTTCCTGAAACGAAGGAGCCGCATTCTGTAGGATCGCAACTACCCATACGCCTAAAAGTCCTAAACCACAAAAGAGAATGATGTTCAGTAATGGTTTTAAGAATCCATCAACAAAACCCGCATCGAAATCTGCAAAGGATACAGCGATAGTGACTGCAAACAAAAGGCATAAGAGGGCAAGTGAGATAATCCCATTGACCATATCAGCACTTGTGCTTGACTGAGCTGTAGTTAGAGGTGCTTTAAATACTCTTGAAAGGAATTGACCGTAGTTAGAAGCCGATTTTTTTGCAACAGCTATGTATTGATCACTTTTGCCAGGTGCTTTTTGAGCTGGAGACGGTGTGCTTACCGTTTGCTGTTGTGTCGGCTCATTGGTCTCATTCATTTCTCCTTCTTCTTGTATTTGTAATGATCTTCCACAGCGAGAACATGCAGCTGCGTGTTCTTCATTTTCCTGTCCACAGTAAGGACAAATCATCAACGACAACTCCTTTTTATCTTCACTCTATTTACCAATAATAATGGCACTAAAAATCTAGTATAAGCGTACCAGAATTTTCTTTGAATGTCATTTTACTATGTGTTTAAAAGAAGTCGTGTGATGAAATCAAGCTCGGAGGATGACCCAGAGATCCAAAAGCTTTCTAATCTCTTTAGCATCGGCATTTTGCAAGTTTTTGAGCAGCTCGTTCAACTCAGCTGTTTCATAAAGAGTGGAGTCTTCCATGACTTCTTGTGGCAGTGGGCGTGATCGTTCAAATAATTCATCTAGAGAGACATCATATAGATCCGCGAGCTTTAAGAGCAGAGGCAGAGAGGGTTCACGCTCGTCTCTTTCATACATTCCGATGGCGCTTTCACTTATGCCCAATTGCAAAGCCAGCTGTTTTTGTGTAAATGCACGTGCTTTCCGGAGCTTTTTTAATTGATTGGCCAAAGCTTTCATTTTGTATTCCATCTCACTAAAAAGACCATCGCTTGGTTTATTTAGTGAAAATGGTGACCTCCTCTTTATCTTAAGACTTCTAAACACTAATATAACACAATTTGTGCTTTTTTAGAAAAAAGTTGACGATTAGTGGTTTTTGTTTTATGATAACAGGGAACAAATGTTCTGTGGAGGTGATCGAATGGATTCACATTTTCAAAAGGATTTTCAAGAATTTATCTATCGAAGAATGGAGCAAGTGATCCCTGAAAAGCAATCGATGGAGTATGCAACGTCCTATACAAATTTCTATCGAATGCTTGAAAACTTAAAAACGCTTCCTGGTTTCGAAGAAGCGATGCTACTGGACATAGAAAGCGAAGTGAATTCCATGATTAGCGAAGGTGAGCGTTTGATGTATGTACAAGGATTCCACGATGCATTTAAGCTTACGAGATATTAGCAAGCCTCAGAGGAGTGATGTTATAAGCACCAGACATGTGCAAAGCAACAAAGAAAGCGAGGAATCCCCGTCAGGCGAAATGAAACCGTTTGTCTTTCGAGGCGCGAAGGCTTGGCAGGAGCGGAGTTGCCCTAAGGCAATGAGCACCGGACAAGGCAAAGCAACGAAGAAAGCGAGGAATCCCCGTCAGGCGAAATGAAACCGTTTGTCTTCCGAGGCGCGAAGGCTTGGCAGGAGCGGAGTTGCCCTAAGGCAATGAGCACCGGACAAGGCAAAGCAACGAAGAAAGCGAGGAATCCCCGTCAGGCGCAGT
>NZ_SNYJ01000001.1:0-163491 GCF_004363045.1 Aureibacillus halotolerans | reverse complement strand
CGAAATGAAACCGTTTGTCTTCCGAGGCGCGAAGGCTTGGCAGGAGCGGAGTTGCCCTAAGGCAATGAGCACCGGACGAGGCAAAGCAACGAAGAAAGCGAGCGGTTGTCATACGCCTGACTAGGAGAGAAGAAAACCACCATACACCATAGCAACAAGAATAACATATGCAGGGTGAAGCTTCACTTTTTCAAGCAAGATGTAACTTCCGGCGATGAGAACCACTGTATGTACCCAACCAGTATCAGTCACCCCTTCAGATATAAATTGATACGTCATTACAACTAACAGCAAGCAAATGACTGGTCGAACATAGCTTGTTAGTCTCTGAACCTGAGGTGCGTCCTTAAATTTCATTAAAACGCCCATAAAAAGCAACATTAAAAAAAGTGAAGGCAGAATGGTTGCTAGCAAAGTTACCAACGCCCCGACCCATCCAGCTACGGAGAAACCCACATATCCAGCCATTTTTGTCGCTATAGGTCCTGGAAGCGCATTTGATACGGCCAGCATTTCAGCAAATTGATCATTTGTAAGCCAGCCATAATTCTGGACAACCTCATGTTGAACAAGTGGAATAGAAGCTGGACCACCACCATAGCCTATAATTGCCGGAATAAAAAAAGCTAAAAATAGTTGCCATATGATCATGAGGAAGCCTCATTTCTAGAACGTTCTTTCCTTGGGAGTAGTGCAAGGATAAGGCATAAGAGAATTAGGATGGCCGGATGCAAATGAAATAAAAGGATAGCGATTGCACTGAGGGCAAGAGCGATTGTATTTATCAAGTGCCCCAAGCCTTTCGCTCCTCTTTTAGCAAACTGCCAAGCCAAAGTACCGATCATGACAGCAATAACAGGCGAAATCGCTTTCGTCATCCCAGCAATAAATTGTTGCTGCTGAAATGTTTGCAGCGCAAGAAATAAAATAATGACCAATAAAACAGTTGGCATGACAGAGGACAGCAAAGCAAACACGAGTCCTAAACTACCAGCCACACGATAGCCGATATATCCGGCAAGTTTCGTGAGGATAGGTCCAGGAAGTGCATTAGCAAGAGCTAAAACATCAGCAAACTCATCGGCGTCCATCCATTCGTATTTTTCTACAACTTCTTTATACACAAGCGGGATAGAAGACGGTCCCCCTCCATAGCCTAGAATGCCAACACGAAAAAAAGAAAGCGCAATGTCTGTTGCTTTACTCAATGACGATCTCCTTTCTAGCCTACCTATAATTTGAAGCGGGCTTTCCAAGTCATTTGTCTAGTGTTCGTATTCTATTATAATTTAGTCGCAACAATGCGTCGACTTGTGATTGTTGTGCGAATCTTGGCATACCTTATGACCGCAGGTTTATAATGTCCATCTGATTGAGCGCAAAGCTCTGCGAGGTGGGTGGAAAGAAAAGGGTATTGAACACCGAGCAAGCAAAAACAACGAAGAAAACGAGCGTTTCTTATCAGATCGACCAGTGCAAATTGCCCAGAATGATCAATTGTGAATAAAAAAAATAAGAAACCGTATGAATTTATCATTAATAGTACACGTAAGGGGCATTTAAGGATAAAATAAAGAGTATTGAATAGCATCAAGGGCAGGGATACAATTATGATTATTCGCCATTGTTTTAGATGCGTTGTAGGTCAATAGTCCCTAAATGAATATTGATGAAATGATTAACACGTTATTAGTTGTTAGAAATGTTCTTCAGAAGAAAATAAAAGGACTAGGAAAATCACATGAAAATATGGATTATTGAACCTGATGAGCATATCCAAGTCGGAATGAAATGGTTAATTCAGGGAAGTCATTTAAATGTATCGACGGTAGAAGCTTCGAGAACAGTTGAAGTTTCAAAAATAAAGGCTTTTATGCCAACAATTCTTATCGCCACGATTGATGATATGAGTAACGAAGATGAAAAGAATTTTGAAGCGCTTATCACAACGTTGTCAATTCCATGGATCGCAATGGTGTCCAAGCTAGACATTAGATTTATTCGAAAAGCCTTCCTCTTTCATGCCAGAGATGTGCTTCTAAAGCCAATTGATACAGCGGACTTGTTGTCTACTTTAGAAATAATGACCACTGTAGAAATTGCACAACCTCTTGTTATAAAGGGGAGGGACTATCTGGCTAACCAGCCTGCGAAACGCCCGAGATCAATGGCTGTTTGCGCGACACCAAATCCTTCCGAAATTGAGGGTTTCTTAGCTTACCTTCATCGTTATACGTTCACACATAAGAATTTTATTACACCAAATTTCACAGATGTGATGATTGGTTTTTATGATGCTTCCTTACACGAATGCATACAAGAAATGTCTGCCGTCATGCGGGGGTGGTATGAGCAAACGGACCAGTTAGTAATCATTGCAGCAACCAATGATCTAGGCAAATCCGTCGTTCAAATGTACCAGGAATGCAAGGAAGGTCTTCATCGTTCATTTTTCCATGGCTTTAATGAAGTGCATGTCCGACAAGATGAGGTCAGTCAAACTAAACCAGCTACCGTCTCTAACGAAGAAATGAGTGAATGGAAAAAATTAATCCTTCAAGGAAATGCTGAGAAAATATCAAAATTTATTAGACGACGATATAAACCTTGGGGGTCTTCCTACGATTCTCCATTCGTTGTTAGGATACGTATAAGTCAACTTGTCGCATTTGCAAGGTTTCAAGAGGGCTTAGAAGATGCTGAAACAGAGGCGAAGGCCAAGTATGAAGCAATGCTGCAAGCAATTTGGAACGCTCATACGCTGGAAGAGATGATTGAATGTATTCAAGCGTGGATGCTTGTCCTTCGAAGTAAAGTTGGCGACACTCTGGAGCAAGCGATATTGTATTTGGAGTCGCACTATATGAACCAGGATTTAAAGCTACAAGACGTCGCCTATTCTATCCAGCGTAATCCTTCCTATGTAAGTCAACTGATCGCAAAAAAATTAAATAGTAACTTTAGGCAAGTGCTAAATGAAATTCGCATTGAAAAGGCGAAAGAAAAGATTTTAGGATCAGATGATAGTATGAAAAAAATTGCCTTGCAGACAGGTTTTTCTTCGCCAGGCTATTTCGCAAAATTGTTCCGTGAACATGTTGGTATTTCACCTAGTGACTATCGGAGTGATCAACGCAGACATGTGATGCGTCCAACATTCGTCCAAAAACAACCTTAATTAAATGATTAGGATGCAAGAGGGACATACTGGGAATCATGAGTAGAGAAGTGATTTCAGTTAAAGGACAATTCCCTTTTGCACTGGATTAAGGAGGAATGACATTGTATAAAGCGGTCATATTGGGGACAGGTCCGGCTGGTCTGACAGCGGCCATTTATTTGGCAAGGGCTAATATGGAACCTGTTGTGATTGAAGGACCTGAACCTGGAGGCCAACTTACACTGACGACCGAAGTAGAGAATTATCCAGGCTTTGAGCAAGGCATTCTTGGTCCGGAATTAATGGAGACAATGAAAAAACAAGCGGTACGCTTTGGAGCAAGGTTCGAAAGAGGGCTTGTCACGAAATTAAAAAGCAAGAGCTCTTCCTTTACAATCGTGATTGATTCGATGGGCGATATTGAAGCTGAGGCGGTTATTGTTTCAACGGGTGCTTCTGCTAAATTGTTAGGTATTCCAGGAGAAACGGAAATGATAGGAAATGGTGTGAGCACATGCGCCACGTGTGATGGGTTTTTCTTCCGGAATAAAAGGGTCATTATCGTAGGTGGCGGAGATTCGGCGATGGAGGAGGCCAATTTTCTAACAAAATTCGCATCAGAAGTCCTCGTTGTTCACCGGCGTGATGAGTTAAGGGCATCCAAAATCATGCAGGAACGAGCGAGAAATAATAAAAAAATTACGTGGGCGATGAATCGAACTCCAATTGGGATTTTGACGGATGGTCAAAAAACGATAGGGCTTGAAGTGGTGAATAATGATTCTGGCGAAAATGAAAACTTGGACGCAGATGGTGTATTTGTGGCTATCGGACACCGTCCCAACACATCATTTTTAAAGGACCTAAATATAGTGGATGAGACAGGGTATATCAACGTCCAACCTGGCAGTACACACACAAAGATCCCAGGGTTGTTTGCGTGTGGAGATGTACAGGATAAGACGTATCGTCAAGCGATTACTGCTGCTGGGACGGGTTGCATGGCGGCAATGGATTGTGAAAAGTATTTAGAAGGCGAACGCATCCTTGATTGGAGTCAAAATTTATCCTAAACCATGAACATAAAACGGAGCTGCTCATTAGTCAATAGAATTGACAGTGGGCAGCTCCGTTTTAAAGACAAGACGTCTAGCACGATTTAGAGAGACGCTTGATGATCAAAGGCTTTCTCAGCAATACTATCTCTGGTGACAGCACAAGAGACCACTTGCCCAATAATGATAATGGCAGGTGCCTGAATCTCATCCGTTTGAATCGCCTCTGGCAAGTCTCCCAAAGTGGTTATTACTGTTTTTTGTTTTTCTGTCGTTCCCCACTGAATGATCGCAGCGGGCGTAAGCGTAGACAACCCGCCTTCAGACAACTGTGTTGTAATTGATTCGCTTTTTGCAACGCCCATATAAATCACTAATGTATCCGTCGCTTGAGCGAGAGCTCTCCAATTTGGTTCAAGGCGTTCATCCTGGGCGTGACCGGTGACAAAGGTGACACTTTGAGAAATGCCTCGGAAGGTGAGAGGAATACCAACAGCAGTGGGTACCGCTGACCCAGAAGAAATGCCAGGGATAATTTCATAACGAACCCCAGCCGACGAGAGAGCATGTGCCTCTTCCGCTCCCCTACCAAAAATCATTGGATCGCCACCCTTTAGTCTCGTTACGATCTTTCCTTGGCGAGCCTTTGATAAAAGTAACTCATGAATCTCTTCTTGCGTTGTGCGATGGCCCCCAGGTTGTTTGCCTACATATATCTTCTCACATTGCTTTCGTGTGTGTTGAATGAGTTCTTTGGCGGCTAATCGATCATAGAGGAGAACATCAGCAGATTGAATCGCTTTTAATCCCTTCACTGTAATTAAGTCAGGATCTCCTGGACCAGCGCCTACGATGAAAACAAACCCCTCTGTCATGTTCCGCTCGCTTCCCTTCTTGAAGTCTCGATGATGTAATGACCGAGCACCATCAATTTAGGTTTGAATTTCCCAAGACCGCTCGGCTTTCTTCTCAGAATGAATATAGCCTTTGTCTTCTAAATAAGCAATGATTTGTTTCGCGCTGTCCTCAATACTTTTCAAGGCAGTATTTATGACTATTTCCGCTTTCTCTGGCGCCTCATAAGGAGCAGATATGCCCGTAAAGGAAGGGATTTGACCTGCTCGAGCCTTTTTATACAAGCCTTTAGGATCACGTTGCTCACATACATCTAAAGGTGCGTCAACAAACACTTCAATAAATTCATTTTGTGGAAGGAGTGCTCGAACACGTTGACGATCTTCTTGGTACGGTGAGATGAACGCAGTGATACAAAAAAGACCATGATCAACAAAAAGCTTTGCCACTTCCCCGGTACGACGAATGTTCTCTGTACGATCCTCCGCACTGAAGCCAAGATCATTATTTAAACCGTGGCGGAGATTGTCTCCATCAAGTAAGGAGGCGTGAATCCCTTTCTCGTGGAGAAGCTTTGAAACCGCGTTAGCGATGGACGATTTACCTGAGCCCGAGAGACCAGTAAACCAAAGGACAGCGCTATAGTGACCGTGACTGCGGCGATAATCCTCTTTTTGTAAAAATGTATCGTGCCAAGTTACATTACTCATACGGTGGGTGCCATCCCTTCAACAAGAATCTTAGCCACTTCAGGGCGGCTGAACGTTGGTGGTGGAAGTTCTCCTGCGCGTAATAACTCGCGCACCTTTGTTCCGGAGAGAATGACGCGATCCTCATCTTGGTGAGGGCATGTTTTATGTGATGCCATCCCTTCACAACGCTTGCAATAAAAGCTGTGTTCAAAGAAAAGCGGTTGAATCCCAAGCTCTTCAGGAGTGAACTCTGAGAAAATTTTCTGAGAATCGTATGTTCCATAATAGTTTCCGACACCTGCGTGGTCCCGGCCTACGATAAAATGTGTGCAGCCATAATTCTTTCTCGCAATCGCATGAAAAATGGCTTCACGCGGGCCAGCATAACGCATTGCTGCTGGGTACACAGACAGGGCAGTTCGATCTTTCGGATAATACTCAGAAAGCAATACTTTGTAGCTTTTAAAGCGAATGTCTGCAGGCACATCATCCGATTTGGTTGCTCCGACTAGAGGGTGAACGAGCAGACCATCAACTGTTTCAAGGGCTGTTTTCTGAATGTACTCATGTGCACGATGAATCGGATTTCTCGTTTGGAAGCCAACGATCTTTTTCCACCCTTTTCGTTGGAAATACGATCTCGTTTGAATAGGTTCAAGCGTAACATCCTCAAAGAGGGGATCACGCTGTTTTTTTGTCAAAATGATACGCCCTGCAACGTAAACATTGCCACGATCAAACAATTTTTTAACCCCTGGGTGTTCAAGGTCAGTTGTTCGATAAACGTGAGCTGCCTCGTTTTCGAGATCTGGGATATAGGTTTCCTCAATGTCGATGACCGCATAGGTTTCTCCGTCATGAACGAGACGTGCTTGTTGACCAATGTGTAGCGTTGCGGCAACCTCTTCAGACACAGGAAGAGTGACTGGAATGCTCCAAGGGATGCCGTTATCTAAACGCATATCCGAGACGACACTGGCATAATCTTTTGAACCAATAAAGCCTGTCAAAGGTGAAAAAGCGCCGTTCGCAATGAGTTCGGTATCACTTCTTGTCGTCGCATCTGTCACAATTTCCTTGGTGATATGGCTTGTTTCAAGGGTTTCGTCAATTTGGTAAATGAGTGTTCCGCCGTGTGGGGTAATAGAACTCATCGGTATTCCTCCTAAGTGATAACATTCAATGATTTTTGACTATTTCAAGCATTGGTGTTGTCAAGATTTACATGTAGTCCACACTCTGATTTTGTATCAAAAGCAGCCCAACGGCCCTTTCGCGAGTGGGGATCATCTGATGGCGTTGTACATGGTGCACAACCGATGCTAGGGTACCCTTCGTCATGCAAACGATTGTAAGGCAACTGCTCTTCTTTGATATGTGCCCAGATATCGTCCCAAGTCCAGTTTACAAGTGGACAAACTTTGACCGATTGGAACCGTTCATCTTTGCTGATGACTTCTGTATTTGCTCGACTAGGTGACTGCTCACGTCGTAAGCCTGATATCCAAGCCGTTGCGCCTGACAATGTGTCCTCTAAAGGTTTCACCTTTCTGTAATAGCAACATCGATTTGGTTGGTGCTTCCAAAGCTCATCTCCATATTTTTCTGCTTGCTCCGCTACGGATAGCTCAGGTGTTTTTAGTTTGATATTTAATGAGGGAAAGCGTTCTTTCACCGCATCAATCGTTTCGTATGTTTCCTTAAAGTGAAGACCTGTGTCTAAAAAAACAACATGTGCATCTGGATAAACCGTAGTGATTAAATCGAGCATGACCATGCTTTCTGCGCCGAAGCTGCATGCATAGACGAGGTCATCTCCGTATGTCTCATATGCCCAACGTAATACGGCGAGACTACCTTCTTTACCACCAGGCGCTGGAATATCAGGAAAGGGTGGTTGGTGCCAATTTTCGTAAGTGATCATAAGATTGAATCACAGCTCCTCTCAAGAGTGAACCATCAACCATTGACTTTTTCGTTATTAATAATAAATCATACTATTCATCCTATGATGAAATTATCTTAAAGTCAATATAACTTATAGGAATAATTAAAGAAAGGCGTATGAAGCTACGAATAGGTAAATAGGTGTTATGGAATAAAAAATAAGTATATTTATAAAACATATGAATTTAGTATGTTTTATAACGGTGAAAAACCGCCTCTAGGGCGGTTTTGTTATTTAAAGAAATTGACGTTTTTGAGGATAAACGGCTCTTCCTCTTCAGGGACTTCATCGTCTGGATAAATGGCTTCAACAGGGCATACAGGTTCACATGCACCACAGTCAATGCAAATATCTGGATCAATGAAGTACTGATCATCGCCTTCATGAATGCAATCAACTGGACATACCTCTACACAATCCGCAGCTTTTTCATTTACGCAGGCGGAAGTAATAACAAACGGCATTAGGGTCACTCCTTTCCTTCAATAAACATAATCTCATTACAAACAATTTAAGGGGATTTGTCAAGGCAATCGTCGGGGATTTGTAACTTTGTATCGAAATGTGTCGTCTTCATATAAAAGGGGCATTTCACACCGACATGTTCTTTTCTAAAATCAGAATTTAATTTCGGGCAAAAGGGAAAAATAAATTCTAAACCATCAAGGAGGCGCAAACAGAATGAAAAAAAGACAGTGGTTCATTTCAGTAGCGACAGCGGGAACTTTGGCAATTAGCGGTATTTCATTTACAGCCCCATACAATCCATCGGAGCTTCAGACTGCCCAAGCAAGCGAAAATGTTCGAGTGTCTTACGAAACATTCAAAGAAAAGACGTCAACATACGATATTAATCTACGATACCCTCAATTCAATGGTTTAAAGGATGCTGCATTTGAAAAGAAATTAAATGAAGAAATTGCATCATGGGTGGATTCGAGGAAACAAGAAATCATTAAAGGAAGTAAAGAGCATCCTTCACCTCAAGGGGCGCCTTATGCGCTTTATATTGATGCAACACTTCAACAAACAGGTGATTTTCATTCCGTCGTGTTTTCAAATTATGAATACACAGGAGGAGCAAACGGGATCCAAACGGTTAAATCCTATAACTTCTTAGATGCGGACAAAGGACAAATGTTCACACTGCCACAGATCACATCAGATCGTGAGAAGATAAACCAACTGCTTCAGAAAGCATTCAAAGAGAATCCTGAGAATTATTTTCCCGAAGTTGTTGAAAAGTATGAGGGCATTCAGGACAATCAGGCTTTTTCATTGTCAGATGATTATTTAACAGTCTATTTTTCTAAGTATGATGTGGCGCCAGGAGTGTTTGGGGCGAATTCCATTCAGCTCCCTAGAAAAGATGTCCCATTGGTTGATGCGATTGCTTCACAAACCACTCCTCCATCAAATACTGGCACATCCGTTGAAGTATTAGCCGCAGCAACGTCGGATGACGTAGTCCTGTCCGCACGCGATTTAGCTGCTGCGTTTGGATATTCTATCACATGGGATCAGGACCTAGGGATAGTAACATTAGAGAAAGGTGAGGATGACATCCTCATACAGGCACGAACCAAAAGGTACACAATCAATCACTTCTCATCTCTGCAATTCAGTGATCCTGTAATGATTGACAATCATCTGTATGTACCTGCCGAATTTGCTAAAAAAGCCCTTGGAGTCAAAGATGTTCAATTCGTCAATCTAACTAAGTCAGAACGAGCGATCGTAAAAAAATAAAGAGTAATCCCCTTGGTTTAAACCACTTTTCATTGTGATCGTTAGCTTTGCCTAAGGGACGAATTTAGGATGAATTTCCTATTTGTGAAATTACAAATTGTGCTTGAATGTTCACAAGTTTAAAGGTAAGATGAGAAAGATCAAAAAACACGGAGAAAGGAGGTTGCTCAAATGCTATTCTACAACATTCAACGATTTATCCCTGCTGTATTGCATCAATTCGAAGCGAAGAGCTATGACAACCTCCGAAGAATTTGGATTTAGGAAGACCTTTAGTACACTAGTTCTGTCTATGTGTGCCCATTCGTCTTTTTTAAATTGAATTCTGTAGATGAAGGTATGTTGCTCTTGCAACATGCCTTTTTTGTGTGTTTTTTGATGTAAAAAAATAGAAGTAGGAGGAGAATGAATGTGCCCATTGCAAATGACAAACTTCACATTTTGACAGGAGATCTAGATGGTGGTTAGCGATGTTGCATTGAAGTAGATAAAGAGAGGACGTGCAAATTGTGTTTCAAGTATTAAAACGAATGTCTTGGTTTTTTAAAGAAGAGAAGAAGCGGTATATCATTGCCCTAACATTATTAATTGTTGTTGGCGTGATCGATATTGTGCCTCCGAGGATTATTGGTCTTGCGGTCGATAAGCTTCAAAACGGAGGGCTCGATTACGATGTCGTTACGACGTATATAACGGTTATTATAGGTTCAGCAGTTGTGAGTTATTTCCTCACATTTATTTGGATGTCAAAGCTTTTCGGTGGCGCGTTTGTTGCTGAGAGACGGCTCCGATCAAAGCTAATGAAACATCTGTTTGACATGGCTCCGCCTTTCTATGAGCGAAATCGAACGGGAGATCTCATGGCTCGAGGCACGAATGATTTAAAAGCTGTATCAATGACAGCAGGTTTCGGGTTGTTGACGCTCGTGGACTCCACCGTGTTTATGTTAACGATTTTACTCGCAATGACCATCCTTATCGATTGGAAGCTTACTTTGGCTGCCATTCTGCCACTTCCTATTATGGCTCTTTGCATAACTTTTTTAGGGAGGAAAATACATCAACGCTTTACCGTTGCTCAGGCAGCCTTTGGTCATATTAATGACAGGGTGCTCGAATCGGTTGGAGGCATGCGTGTCATTCGTGCGTTTCGTAAAGAACGAGATGATGAGCGCCGCTTTCAAGAAATGAGCGAAGATGTGTATCAAAAGAATGTTGAAGTTGCCAAGATCGAAGCGTTTTTCGACCCAGTGGTCAACCTCATTGTTGGGTTAAGTTACATTATCGGCATAGGCTTCGGTAGTTACTTGGTGTTTCATGGTCAGTTGACAATCGGTGAGCTTGTGACGTTCAATATTTATCTTGGCATGATGATTTGGCCAATGTTTGCGATTGGTGAATTGATTAACATTATGCAACGAGGCAATGCGTCACTTGCGAGGGTAAATGATACCTTGGCAGAGAAAGAGGATGTGCCAGACCCGCAAACACCTGTTTCCTCCAATGGAGAAGCAGATATTGTCTTCAATTCGGTAACTTTCTCCTACCCAGAAACAAATGAATATCAGTTAAAGGATATCTCCTTGCAAATTCAAAAAGGAGAAACGGTAGGCATCGTAGGTCGAACGGGCAGTGGGAAATCAACGTTTATCAAACAGCTATTGCGTTTTTATCCTGGCACGGTTGGTGTAATAAATGTTGGTGGCGTGCACATTGAAAGCCAAACAAAAAATGCATTACGAAGCCGTATCGGTTATGTGCCTCAGGATCATATTCTTTTCTCGGCTTCTGTAAAGGAAAATATTCTGTTTGGAAACCCTTCTGCGTCAGAAGCAGACATTGAAGAGTCCATTAGACTATCTGCTCTACACAAAGATTTGGCCTTTTTACCAGAAGGGGTAGAAACGATGGTAGGTGAACAGGGGGTAGCTCTTTCAGGCGGTCAGAAGCAACGAATATCGATCGCCCGAGCATTGCTGGCACAACCTGACATTCTCATTCTTGACGATTCACTTTCGGCTGTTGATGCTAAAACTGAATCAGCCATCGTGAACAATTTAAAAACGGAACGAGCTGGAAAAACAACGCTCATTACGACGCATCGAATGTCAGCTGTTGAGCATGCAGATCAAATCTATGTGTTTGATAACGGTCGAATTGTTGAACGTGGCACGCATGAAGAGCTTATGGCGTCCGAGGGTTGGTATAAAGAGCAAGCTTTCGCCCAGCAGTTGGAAAAAGAGGAGGTGGTCTCGTGAGTACAGGCAAACGATTGTTTGAATACGCGAAGACCAGCCGAAAAACAATCATTACAGGCCTGCTATTGCTCGTTGTTGCAGTCGCAGCAGAGTTAACAGGACCTTTTATCGCTAAAGCGATTATTGATCGCCATATTGCTGGTGTGGTTGAGCCGTGGTATGAAACAACGGAGCAGCCAAATGCTATCCAGTATAACGGGCAATGGATCATACGTGAGTACTATGCAGAGGCACCAGAAACGAAAGAACCTGTGGGTCAATTTGTTCAGATAGGCACACAGTTCTATTGGGCAGAAGACGTTTTACCTGTTGGACAGCAGTCCTATGAAGATGGCGCCATTGTCGTGGAGGGTGATCAAACCACCACTCGGGTTGACGCATCGCCATTAAACGGGAGTGAGGTGCTCGCATTTTATGCACCAGAAGGCCCGAAAATAATGGGCTGGTTAGCCTTTTATTTCGGACTCATTCTGATAGCGATGTTCTTCCAGTATGGACAAAACTTTCTATTGAAGAAGTCAGCGAATCGAATTATTCAAAGGCTACGAGTCGATGTGTTCGCTCACTTGTCGCGGTTACCTGTTCGTTTCTTTGATAATCTCCCTGCAGGGAAAGTAGTGTCCCGAGTCACTAATGACACGGAAGCAATTCGTGAACTTTATGTTGCTGTGCTATCAAATTTTTTCACAAGCGGCATTTACATGACAGGGATTTATATTGCATTATTCTTGCTTAGCCCACAACTCGCCACATATAGCTTGCTCTTAATCCCTGTGCTTACACTGTGGATTATCGTATATCGCAAGTTTGCGTCGAGCTATAATCATCAAATTCGTTCGAAAATAAGCGAAATTAACGGTGATATGAACGAAAACATCCAAGGAATGACGATGATTCAAGCGTTTCGCCGGGAAGCTTTTCGAAAAGAACGCTTTGAGAAAATGAACAAAGAGTATTATGACGCTCAAAACAAAATGCTTCGTTTAAATTCTCTAATGTCGCACAACTTGACATGGGTGCTTCGAAATCTCGTGCTCGCGATGATTATTTGGGCGGCTGCTGGAGGAATGACCGGCTCGCTTGGAAGTGTGCTAAGCCTTGGTGCCCTCTATGCATTCGTTGACTATGTCACACGTTTGTTTGAACCATTGAATAACATTGTGAATCAATTGTCTAACCTCGAACAAGCGAGAGTCTCTGGAGAGCGGGTATTTAAGCTTATGGATGAACCAGGCGTGGATGTTCAAGACGATGAAGTATCGCGGTTAAAAGGGGAGGTTGCGTTTGAAAAAGTAACCTTTGGCTACAAGGAATCAGAACCGGTACTAAAGGAGATCCAATTTCACGCGAAACCTGGTGAAACCATTGCCTTAGTTGGCCATACAGGGTCAGGAAAGAGCTCCATTATGAACCTGCTGTTTCGCTTTTACGATGCACAGCAAGGTGAGATTTTATTAGATGGCAAAGAAATTCGTTCCTATTCTCCACAAGCCATTCGTTCTCACATGGGAATTGTTCTACAGGACCCTTATTTGTTCACAGGGACAATTGGCTCCAATATTGCGATGGATGACCCATCAATGTCTAGAGAAACGATAGAGGAAGCATTAAAGGCAGTTGGGGGAGATTCGGTGTTTCAGCACTTGGAGTTAGGCATTGATGAGCCAGTAAAAGAGAAGGGGAGCACATTATCAAGCGGTCAGCGACAGTTGATCAGTTTTGCCAGAGCATTGGCAGCAGACCCTTCAATTCTTGTCCTGGATGAAGCCACTTCGAATATTGATACAGAAACAGAAAGCATCATCCAGCACGGACTTAACGTGCTAAAGAAAGGCAGAACGACATTTGTGATTGCACACCGACTTTCTACTATAAGAGATGCAGACCAGATTCTTGTTCTTGACGCCGGTCGAATTGTAGAACAGGGCAATCATGATGAATTGATGGAAAAGAACGGTTCGTACGCACAAATGTATCGTTTGCAGAAACAAAAAAGAGCAGGATAAGGCTGTAAAGCAGAGTTTAGGCAGGCGTCTGATAGACTATATCAGGCGTCTTTTTTTGCGTGAAAGTGCTATTGAATATAAAGAAAGAAAAAAATCTTAAAAAATATGACGAAAAAAGTCTGAATAAGGGTATAAGATAAAGAACACAATGAGTACATACATCATTCGCCAATAATGGATGATTCAAGAGATAAGAACAGGGGGCATTGTGGTGAACAGTTGCGCTTTCGTAGGGAATGAAATGAATATATGATAGAGAATCCGCTATCCATTAGATGGTACGAGTCGTTAAAAATGCGCGATGAATCAGCGTTAGAAAAGCTATACGATCAATATGAACGCTTATTGTATTCGTTTGCCTTCCGTATTACAAAAAGCAAAGCGCTTTCAGAGGAAGTCCTTCAAGAAGTGTTTATTAAGCTTTGGGAAGGGCGAGCAGTATATTGCAAAAGTAAAGGCAGTTTTTCATCTTGGCTGTTGACAGTGACGCGGTTCACCGCGATTGATTTGCTTCGCAAAAATATGAAGCAAGTGCCAACAGAGGATTATGTTTTTGAAAACTCTCCTAGCGAAGAAAATATTGAACGTGACGTAGAGTGGCGTGAAACCGGTTCGCAGCTTTGGAATGCAGTGGGTACGCTCAGTGACGAACAAAAAGAGATTGTTGAATTATTTTATTATCAAGGATTAACGCAAAGAAAAATTGCAGAGGTCTGTAGCATGCCGCTCGGTACGGTAAAAGGCAGACTGAGGCTTGCGCTGAACCATTTGAAAAAGGCCTTGGACAACGAGAGGGGGGTCCGAGGGTGAACAATCTCTGTGATAACATCTTAGATTATATAAATGGTCATTTGAATACAGATGAAAAAGAACAATTCGAAAAACATTTGGAAGAACATCCGGCGTGCAGAGAAGAGTACGAAAGTCTCGTCACTCTTATGAGTGAGCTCCCCTACCACTCCCCTCCTATCAAGCCATCTGAAGGCATGAAGGAGAGGATTCTTGCAAATGTGCTCAGACGCTCATCTACTCTTGGCCAAGTGAACACCGAGAACAATGAAGAGATACCAAGCAAGCAGGCACCTCCTGTGGAAACAGTTAAAATGAAGAAATGGTATCAGCGAGGTGTTGTAGCGGGAACTCTGGTTGCATTATTGTTCCTCTCTTTAGCAACCAACGTGTATTTGCTCTCTCCTGGTCAAACAGACACTACTTTTCAAGCGAACAATGTCGTTTCATTGCAAGCTTCTGAGGGGTTTAGTGGGGAAGGGCAAGCGAGCTTCGTCCAAACCGATTCAAATCAGTCTTTACTTGTTCTTGCCAATAATTTAGAGCCGCTTGCTGGAGAAGAAGTCTACCAAGTATGGCTTTTAAACGATGGTGCCCCATCACCAGCAGGTTCATTTAAACCTGATGAGACTGGTGCCGGAGCCGTTGTTTTTCATCCAATGCCAGACGGAGAGGTCGACTGGGATGCCGTCGCGATTACAAAAGAACCACAACCGGGCAACCAAACTCCTGAAGGAGACATCCTCCTTCAGAATACGTTTTAAAGTAGATCGTTCTTAAAACGAATACCAACGCGTGCGAAAACTAAATAGATTCTTTTAAAAACGACCAAGCGACCATTGGATTCTTCATGAAAATCCCATGGTCGTTTTTTATTGGCTAGGCTTCATTCAAAAGTAGATTATGCGATACGGCTAAAAACGACGAAGAAGCGTTTACAGCTGAACGAATGACCCGTGATATCATTACAATTTTTACTATATTTCACAGAAGCATTCACCTCGCTTTTCGATTTAACGATAAAAAAGCTAGTTTTTTTTGGTTGAAATTCTGATGCACAAAAGCCTAGTCTAAGCGTTTTATTTGATCTTTGTATAAATTCACCAACGGTTGTTTTTTAATAAAAGTGATCCAAACATAGAGTCACCACGAATGCTCGGTGAAAGACAATATACACAAAAGGAGCGATTTACAGATGAAACTCAACAAGAAACTTATGGCTGTTCCGATGACTGCCGCTTTGCTTGCAGGTGGTGCCGTAACTCCATTCAACGTGTTGTCTGAGCCTCCAACAGCTCATGCGGCAATGCATGAAATGTCTGAAGCGTCGACTCCAGCAGTAGAATTACGATTGACACTATCTCATTTGTTAAGCGAACATGCATACCTTGCCGTTGAAACAATGGTGAAGGGCGGAGAAGGTGCAGATGATTTTGAAGAGATTGCAGCCGCATTAGATACAAATACGGATGATCTCACGAACGCGATTGAATCAGTTTACGGTGAGGAAGCCGGCGAGGCATTTAATGATATCTGGAGTGCTCATATCGGCTACTTTGTTGATTATGTAAAAGCAACAGGCGCAGGCGATGAAGCAGCAAAAGAAGAGGCACTTGAGGAATTAGACGGCTATCGAGCAGATTTCTCAACCTTTCTTGAAGAAGCAACTGAGGGTAGCATGGACGCAGACGCTGTAGCTGAAGGCCTTCAAAGTCATATCGATCAGCTAATCGGTTCGTTTGAAGCATCAGTTGAAGGTGATTATGAGGAATCCTATAAGCTTGAACGTGAAGCGATTCATCATATGAATATGGTAGGCAAGATGTTATCTACCGAGATTGTCAAACAGTTCCCAGAGAAGTTTGACAACACTAAAGCTGTGACAGATAAAGCTGATCTTAAAGCACACTTAGGTCATCTTCTAAGTGAACATGCTGGACTTGCTGTCACTGTTATGCAAAATGGTGCTGATGGATCAGAGGATTTTGAAGCATCTGCAGCCGCTTTGGCGAACAATACAGATGATTTGTCAGCAGCCATTGAAAGTGTTTATGGCAATGAAGCAGGCGAGCAGTTTAAAGAAATGTGGAGCGAGCACATTGGCTATTTCGTAGATTATGTCGTTGCTACAGGTGAAGAAGATGAAGAAGCAAAAGAGCAAGCATTAAATAACCTTGATGGGTATCGCGCTGATTTCTCTGAATTCCTGGAAACAGCAACAGAGGGTGGTTTGAAAGCTGGCCCTGTGGCTGATGGATTACAGGAACACGTCAATCAACTCATTGGCAGCTTTGAGTCCTATGTTGCAGGTGACTATGCCGAAGCATACGATCAAAGCCGTGATGCTTATGCGCATATGTATATGCCAGCAGTAGGACTGGCGAATGCCATTGTTGCACAGAATAATGACGACAGTGACGGAGAAGAACCACAAGACCATAATCCAGGTCATGAAGCCCCAGATGCTGGTAACTTGGTCGCAGAAGTAATTCTAACAATTGATTCTGATCAATCCACTGTTGATGGTCAAGTCATGGATCTATTTAATGCACCATTTATCTGGGAAGGTCATACGTATGTTCCTTTGCGCAACCTAGCTGAAACAGTTGGAGCACAAGTAAGCTGGGACAATGAGGACCGTGCAGCGATTGTTAAAGCAGGTGGAGCAACTGTCAAAATGTATGCTGATTCAAATCGTGTGACTGTAGATGGGACCGAGATGGAGTCATCTTCAGACATTGTGATCCGTGGCGATCATACGCAAGTTCCAGTAGCTGATGTAGCACGCATCTTAGGATGGAACTTGGACTACGACAGCAACGCAAAAACCGTCACTCTTACAAAATAGTCATTCGTCAAAAAAAGATCGGACGCAAACGCGTCCGATCTTTTTAGATGGACAAAGCTAAGGGGCGAGAGGAACTTTCGAGGCGCAAAGCTTTGGGAGGCGCGGAGTTGCCAAAAGGGCAATGAGCACAGGACAAGGCGAAGCAACGAAGAAAGCGAGCGTTTCTCATCAGCCTGAATGTAAATCCATAGATAGTCTTACCATATCAATCACTTGAACCCCATTTTCAAAGATTGGCTGTGAATAATGACGAAGAAAAAAATCACGGTCAACGCCTGTGATGCGAAAGCCACATTTTTGATAAAGGGATAGCTGGGCTACACCAGTGCTTCCGGTGCCAATCTCAACTGTATGAAAGCCAAGCCATTTTGCTTGGTCTATCGCATGGAGGACGACCTTCTTTCCTAGCCCTTTTCCTTGATATTCCTCGGCAATAACAATGTTCACAAGTTCAACAGTGGCTGGTCTTGTTGGCAACAGAACATAGACAGCAACTATTTCCTCGTCCTCTTTTGCACCAATAAAACAACGACCTCGCTCACAATATTCACGCACTAGTTCTTCTGATGGATCTGCGAGCAGAAGCAAATGAAAGGGATAATCAGCTTTAATTTCTGTTATTTGGATATCCAAAGTAAAATCTCCTTTCTCGATTAAGTTATCTCAAACATAGCATATCGAACAAGTTATTCTTAAGCATTATCTGAGCATTAAGAGCTCATGCACTTTCAGGTAAAGTAGATCTTATTTTATTTACTTAACTATCGCACTTTACATTTGGCGGACACACTTAGATAGCACTGGATAAACATGAAATTTATTGTTGTGGTTGCTATACAAGCTGCCATACCTTCGCTTTAACCCTGAAGGGCACATGTGCAACATCGACTCGAAGTACGCTTCGTCATGTTGGTCACCTTTTTTTTACAGAATACAGCAGGCGTTGTTTTGAAGCGGATCTTACCTTGCATCCACCCAAGCGCTGTAAAAGTTGTCTAAACTTAAGTCCACCGCTGCACCAATATTGCCCTAGGTGATATAACTTTGCATGAAACGATACTTTTACTTGTCTAAAATAAAAACAATTTACGCAGAAACAAACATCAGCGTAGTCAAAATACGTAGACTCCTGCGGGAACAGCACGAGCTGAAGATCCCGGAGGAAAGCTTTTGCTTTCCGAGGAAGCTGAAGCCGTGCCCGCGGAAAGCGAAGTATTTTGACGAAGCGGTCATGACTTGCACCCTAAATAGTACAAGTGCAACATCGATTGTTATCTTTGCCGCAGGAGTCTCTACTAGTAGCTGCTTTTGGTTTATTTTAAAGGACAAATAATAAAAGAAAGAGCTTTTAGATTCATTTTCGACCGTACCAAACTAAGTTGGTGGGAAAAGCACCAGACGATAAACAGATCGCTCTGACTTACTGTCGCGTAGTCATGACACCTTATCTTTCTTATTACAAAAATCACCTAGAACCCTGACTTAACCGCAAAATATAAGCCCGAAAGATCAACTAATTATGCAAAGAGTCATTAACGTAATTAACCTTTCAATTTAACCCATAAATTTGCAGGATGACATTTGATTCAAAAAAGATGACATTTTTTTTCGGAAATGTGATCCAAATGTAATCTTCATTCGATAGGTATATGAATAGACAATTAAATCAGGGGAGAGTGAACCATCAAATGAAAGCAAAACGCTTGCTAGTATCATTAATGGCTGTCTTTTTATTGGTCCCATCATTCGCATTCGCAGCCGATGCATCGGTTAAAACGCCCGCATCAGATTTACGAGCAACATTAGATCAATTGTTATCAGAACATTATTCGTTAGCAGTTCTTGCATTAATTAAGGAATATGACGATGCGCCAGACGCAGACGCAGTGTACGACGCATTGGATGAGAACGCTGTAGCATTCACTCCAGCTGTGGCTTCAATTTATGGTGATGAAGGCGCAGAGCAATTCGAAGACATTTTTAGAAATCACAATACGTACACAAATGACTTCGTACAAGCTGCTAAAAATGATGATGAAGAGCTAAGAGAAGAAGCTGAAGCAGAGGTTGACGAGTTTGTAAGCACATTCTCAGAATTCCTTGCTACAGCTACAGAAGGAAACCTTCCTGAAGAAGCAGCAGCTGAAGCTCTTCGTGCCCATGAAGACCTTGTAATAGGCACTTTTGATGCCTATGTAGCTGGTGATCATGAAGAAGCTTATAAAACATTCCGTGAAGGCTTTAAACAAGTATTTGGCATCAGCAAAGCACTATCAAATGCCATTGTGACACAGTTCCCTGAAAAATTTGATAACACAACGGTTGACACAGATGCAGCAAACTTGCGTTCAATGTTAAACACTATCGCTGCAGAGCATTTTGTTTTAGCAACACTTGAATTGCAAGCAGTATATGAAGAATCAGACACTTTGGATGCTGTTCAATGGGCTGAAGAAGCAAATACACAAGAATTCAAAGAAGCAATCGCTTCACTTTACGGTACTGAAGGCGCAAATGCATTTGAAGATATTTGGGTTTCAGAACATATTGATGCACAGAGTGATCTTGCTGTAGCTGTGCGTGAAGATGATGAAGAAGCACGTGAAGAAGCAGTAGAAAGCTTGGAAATGTTCGCTGATGATTTTGGTTCTTTCCTTGCTATGGCAACTGCAGGAAACTTGCCTGAAGATGCTGCTACTGAAGCAATCTGGGCACATGAAGAAGATGTGATTGCAACGTTTGACGCTTATGTTGATGGGAATTATGATGAAACATACAATTCATTCAATGAAGGCTTTGGCTTTATGTTCGGTATTGGCGAAACGTTAGGTGGAGCCATCGTAACTCAAATGAATGAAGAACAAGAAGAAGAAACAGAAGCACCAGTAGGTCCTCCTGCGAATCCAGTGTTGGAAGTAGTTTTAAATATTGGTGCATCGCAATTCACGGCTGATGGTGAAACGAACTCACTTGATGTAGCACCATTTATCTGGGATGGACACACGTATGTTTCAATTCGCTCTCTTGCAATGACAACTGGTGAAATTGTTCTTTGGGACAATGACATGCGTTCAGTCGTAGTACAATCAGACGACAAACAAATCCGTATCAATGTGGATACTGGACAAGTCTGGGTCAATCGTGAGAAGTTAGATATGACTTCAAATGTTACGATCGTTGAAGGTCGCACACAAATTCCTGTAGCTGAAGTGGCTAGATTATTAGGCTGGGATGTTTCCTTCAATGCAGACGCTCAAACTGTTACATTAGATCGTCAATAAAGATAAATAAAAAAACGTCCCTCGGGACGTTTTTTTATGTTTAAAGTGTAGCTATAGGGCTTGTTACTCCCTAATTATGCTTAGTAAACGAATGCAGCACCTACGATAATCAAAAGAATAAACAGTACAACGATTAAAGCAAAGCTGCTACCGTATCCTCCACCGTTATAAGAAGAACCCATGAATAAAGCACCTCCTTCATAAGAACATATAGCATCTTATGCGGCGACAGTGAAAGTGGAATGAGAGAAATGCCTTTCCTTGAAAAAACCAACCAATGCCTCATATTCTGGTGTTCCAAACAGAACCTGTGCTATCCTTTGACAGGGAAGGACGGTGCTAGAAATGTATGATTGTATAGTTATAGGTGGAGGTCCGGCTGGTTTGATGGCGGCTGCTTCTGCCGCAGAGCATGGTGCACGAGTATGTTTGTTGGAAAAAGGCGGGAAACTCGGACGAAAGCTTGCAATATCTGGTGGAGGACGCTGTAATGTGACCAATCGTCAGCCGTTGCCACTATTAGTTGAGCACTTGCCAGGGAACGGTAAATTTTTATACAGCGGATTTTCCGTATTTAATAATGAGAGCATTATTGCGTTTTTTGAACAGCTTGGGATTCAATTGAAGGAAGAGGATCGGGGCAGAATGTTCCCTGTTTCTAATTCTGCACAGGATGTTGTTCAAGCGCTTTTAAGAAAGCTATCCACGCTACATGTTGACATGCATGTCAATACGAAGGTCGAGGGACTGCAATTTGCTGGACAGGGTTTAGAAGGCGTAATTGTTAAAGGAAAAGGGTTGCTTAAAGCCCCGACGGTCATTATCGCAACAGGGGGAAAATCGGTGCCGAAAACAGGATCGACAGGTGATGGTTATGGATGGGCAAAAGCAGCCGGTCATAGCATAACAGAGCTTTATCCGACCGAAGTCCCTGTGACATCCAATGTGGGATGGATTCAATCAAAGCAACTTCAAGGGCTTTCTCTGTCTGATGTTGCAGTGACCGTTTATTCTCATAAAAACAAAGCCATTAAAACACATCGATGGGACGCTTTAATTACACACTTTGGTTTTTCAGGACCTGCCATTCTGCGTTGCAGTCAATATGTGGTGAAGGCATTGAAAAAGTCGAAAGGCCAGGGGGATGTATCGTTAGGTTTCGATATATTTCCGGACAGCATGATGGAAGACGTATTTCAACAGATTTGCCAAATACAACAACAGGCACCAGACAAAGCAGTAAAAAATGCCTTTCGAGGTTTCTTGCCTGAACGCTATTTACGTTTATTGCTTGAGCATGCTGACATTGACGAGGATGTAATGGCGAGGACAATCCCTAAACAAAAGCTGAGAGTACTTGCTGGATTGTGTAAAGATTTTAGAGCCAGCGTGAATGGGACACTTTCTATAGAAAAAGCGTTTATCACTGGCGGTGGTGTGCATCTTAAAGAGGTTGATCCAAAAACAATGCAATCAAAGAAGATGAATGGCTTATTCTTTTGTGGCGAGGTTTTAGACATTCATGGATACACAGGTGGTTATAATATCACAGCCGCATTTGTCACAGGGTTTTGTGCTGGTAAAGGCGTTGCAGAAGTCATACAAGGGGCACCACAGATGGACGAAAATAGTGTGAGCTTATCTAACAAAAACTGAGGCAGGCGAAAGTGCATCTAGTACACTAAGAAGTGATCCATCATATCCTTTTTCAATGACCGAAATGCTCGCACTGCCCCAGGTGCTTGCATTTCGGTCTGTTTGATTTATAAGCGGAACATTGTAAACGGATGGTCCCTGAGGTAGCTGCCTCACTTATGAGATAATACAAAAGAAATGAAAGGAGAATGGTATATGAAAGCGCTAATTGTTATTGATTACACAAATGATTTCATTGCTGAAAGTGGAACGCTTTCCATTGGAGAACCTGGACGAGCCATCGAAGAGACAGTCACTCAAACGACAAAAATGTTTACTGAGGCAGGTGACTTTGTCGTTCTTGCGGTGGATGTGCACGAGGAGGACGACTCGTATCATCCTGAAACAGCGTTATTTCCTCCTCATAATCTTCGTGGGTCAACTGGGAGGAACCTTTATGGCACATTGGGAACGTATTATGAAACGGTTAAGCACCTTCCTAATGTATATTTTCTCAACAAAACAAGGTACTCAGCTTTTGTAGGAACTGACTTAGATATAAAGCTTCGTGAACGTGGGGTTACAGAAGTTCATTTGATTGGAGATGTGACAGATATTTGTGTGTTGCACACAGCGGTTTATGCTTACTCGTTGAACTACTCCATTGTTGTTCATAAAAATGCTGTCGCAAGCTTTGATTCGGTCGGTCATAAGTGGGCATTGAATCACTTTACGAACGTTCTAGGCGCTTCAATCATTGAATAGTGTGTAAGCTAAATGGGGTGCCTGAAAATCATTTTTTGTGAATTTTGGGACGTCCCCATCTTACGGTAAAACGATTTCGCTATGGATTGTTCAATACTTCACATATTTGTCGTTTAAGAGACGAGACATTTGTATAAAAGGAAAAATTAACTGCTTGTTAATCATTAAAACTGTAATTATCGAATTTAAAAGGTGTAATAGGATGGAATAAACTCTTGGTGCGAAAGCGCTTATTCTTCCAGTGGCACCTGAAAATCACAAAATCTTGATGGTTTTGTGAACAATTCTAGTCGAAAAAATGACAAGTGTGTGTGAAAGCTCGAAGATAGACTGACATACGCCAACATTATTGATACGTTCAAAAGGGACTTAAACGACGTATCGGACTCTTGCATAGAGTCACTACCGAGTGAATGATTGAAAGGAAGGTGAATGACCATGTTTCATAGGCTTAAATCATTGGTGCTTTTTGGACTCATCTCATTACTTATGGTTGGCTGTAGCGCGCCAACAGTGTTAAAGCCGAAAGGACCAGTGGCCGAGCAGCAAAGTGATCTCATTGTATATTCCATAATTTTCATGCTCACAATTGTGGCTGTGATTTTCGTCCTTTTTACTGTCATTCTTGTGAAGTACAAGGATCGGAAGGAAAATCCAAATTACGATCCTAAGCACGAGGGGAATGTGCTACTAGAGATTGTGTGGACTGTGATTCCGGTGGTCATCGTTATTGCACTCTCTATACCTACAGTCAGCACGATTTATTCGTTGGAAAAAGCACCAGTGGCTACAGCGCATAAAGAACCACTTGTGATTCATGCGACGTCGGCGAACTGGAAATGGATTTTTAGTTATCCTGAAGAAGACATTGAAACAGTGAATTATTTAAACATCCCTGAAGACAGACCTATTCTCTTTCGACTTACGTCTGCCGACTCAATGGCTGCCCTATGGATTCCTCAACTTGGCGGTCAAAAGTACAACATGGCAGGTATGGAAACGAAGCTTTACTTACAGGCAGACCATGTAGGAACTTATAAAGGAAGAAATGCAAACTTCACAGGCGATGGCTTCACGAATCAACGTTTTGAAGTACATGCTCTAACAGAAGAGGATTATGCTGCATGGGTGGAGGACACTCAGGAAAATGCGCCAGAGCTCACTCAGGCAGAATATGATCTTAAGCTGATGATTCCAGGTTCCGTCGATGAGATGACCTTTAGCAATACACACCTTGATTGGGTTAATCACGTAAAGAATGCAAGCTATGCTTTAGAAGCACGTGAACGCCTTGGGTATATTAATCGTAATCCACATGCAAAGGGCCCTGTACCACCTTTAAAGGACCCTTCAGAATTGGAGTTTTATACAAACCCTGAATCGAGAGAAACGGAAACCTCTGATAGTAACCAGGGACACGGCGGTCATGAAGACCATGAAGACATGACACAAGATGAAGATATGAGCCATGGCGAAGGCCATTAAGAAAGGGGGACGTCACACATGAATTTACGATGGGATGAATTTATCATAACCGGAGACCCTCTCATATTAGGCGCACAAATTTCGATTGTGCTTGCGAGTATAGCCATCGTTGGTGGTCTTACGTATTTCAAGAAATGGCGCTGGTTGTGGACAGAATGGATCACATCAGTCGACCATAAACGTCTTGGCATTATGTATATTCTTGCAGCCTTATTGATGTTGTTCAGGGGAGGCGTTGACGCTCTGTTGATGCGAACACAGTTAGCTGCACCAAATATGGAGCTGCTCAATTCCCAACATTACAACGAAATTTTTACAACGCACGGAACCATTATGATTATTTTTATGGCAATGCCATTTTTGATCGGTTTAATAAATGTCGTTGTTCCACTTCAAATAGGAGCACGCGATGTCGCTTTTCCATTCTTGAACAACCTGAGCTTCTGGACATTTTTTGTCGGGGCGATGCTTTTCAATATTTCGTTCGTTATCGGCGGTTCACCGTCTGCTGGCTGGACCAGTTACATGCCGTTGGCGACGAATGAACTTAGTCCTGGTCCTGGACAAAATTACTACTTGCTCGGTTTGCAGATTGCCGGAATTGGTACGCTTATGACAGGGATTAACTTTATCGTTACGATCTTCAAAATGCGTACAAAAGGTATGACACTTTTCCGCATGCCGATGTTTACATGGACATCATTAATTACAATGGTTATCATCGTTTTTGCTTTTCCTGTTTTAACGGTATCACTTGCTTTAATGACGTTTGACCGCTTGTTTGGCACAGCCTTCTTTACACTTCATGATGGCGGGATGCCAATGCTTTGGGCGAACCTGTTCTGGATATGGGGACATCCTGAGGTTTACATTGTTATTTTGCCGGCATTCGGTATCTTTTCTGAAATCATTACAACGTTTGCACGCAAAACATTGTTTGGTTATAAAGCTATGATTGCATCGGTCGTTCTTATTTCCGTATTGAGCTTTTTAGTTTGGGTGCATCACTTCTTTACGATGGGTTCCGGTGCATTGGTCAATTCATTTTTCTCTATTACAACGATGGCGATTGCCATACCAACAGGGGTTAAGATCTTTAACTGGCTGTTTACGCTTTATAAGGGTAGGATACGTTTCACCGTACCAATGTTGTGGGCGTTAGCATTTATTCCTAACTTTGTAGTGGGTGGCGTGACAGGGGTTATGCTTGCGATGGCAGCCGCAGACTACCAGTACCACAACACGTACTTCCTTGTATCGCATTTCCATTACGTTTTAATTGCTGGAACTGTGTTTGCTTGCTTTGCAGGCTTGGTGTTTTGGTATCCAAAAATGTTTGGACATAAGTTAAACGAACGCATTGGCCGTTGGAGTTTCTGGATTTTTGTGATTGGATTTAACGTTTGTTTCTTCCCGCAATATTTCCTTGGTCTCGACGGAATGCCACGTCGTGTAAATACGTATTTACCGGAAGAAGGCTGGTTTAGCCTTAACGCTTTGTCAACAGTCGGTGCCTTTATGATGGGTATTGGGTTTATGATTTTTGCGTACAACATTTATTACAGCTTCAGACATTCAAAAAGAGAAACGAGCGGCGACTGCTGGGGCACAGGTCGTACGTTAGAATGGGCGACGAGCTCTGCTGTTCCGCCGTTTTATAATTTTGCCGTTCTTCCTGAAGTGAAAAGCATTGATGCGTATTGGAAAACGAAGGAAGATGGCATTGAAACGCAGCAAAAGAAGGATTATAAGAAAATCCATATGCCTAACAATTCGGCATTGGGCTTCCTTATGTCCGTCTGTTTAGGAATTGCTGGCTTCGGTCTTGTCTTCCATTGGTATTGGATCGGACTCGTTGGGGGCATCCTGACATTGCTCTGTATGACCTATAGATCCTTCCAAGAAGATGATGGCTATTATGTCCCAGTAGAAAAAATCCAGGAGACCGAGCAAAAAGCTTCGGCGAAGTAAAGGAGGATACAAGCATATGGCTCATGAAGTAATGAATGAAAATGAACCATTGGAGTATCAGTCCGAAACGGGTCGCTTAAATATCCTCGGTTTTTGGATATTTCTAGGGGCAGAAATCGCACTGTTCTCCACACTGTTTGCGACATATTTTGTACTCATTAACCGGACGGCAGGAGAGATCATGCCAGGCGAGCTTTTCGAACTAAAACTCGTACTAATTATGACATTTCTCTTACTCACAAGTTCATTTACTTGCGGACTCGCAGTCCATGAACTTCGGAACCGCAATACAAAGGCAACGATCGCATGGCTCATTGTTACAGTCTTACTTGGTATGGGATTTGTAGGCTTTGAAATTTATGAGTTTGCGCATTACGCCCATGAAGGTGCGACATTATCCACGAGTGCTTTTTGGTCATCCTTCTTTGTATTGCTAGGTACTCACGGCTTGCACGTTAGTATCGGTATTTGCTGGATTATCATGATTATGATTCAAATTAAACGACGTGGTTTGACGCCTAAAACGTCATCGAAAGTATTTATCTCAAGCCTTTACTGGCACTTTCTAGATGTCGTTTGGATTTTCATCTTTACAGGCGTCTACTTGCTAGGGATGGTGAAGTAAGATGGCTCAAAGCAATACAACAGCCCAAAAAGGACATTTCCCATGGAAACACATTGTAGGTTTTGTCATGTCGATCGTTCTCACCCTGGCCGCTTTATGGATTTGTTTTCAAACCGACTTTACCCTTCAAACAAAGATTATTATCATTTTCCTTTTTGCATTTCTCCAAGCAGCTCTGCAGCTCTTGATGTTTATGCATCTGACGGAAGGGAAGTCAGGACGAATTCAAGCTGGAAATATATTGTTTGCTGCCTTTATCGCAATCGTTGTTGTCCTTGGCTCTTTCTGGGTCATGAATTTCGGCGTTCATTTAAACCATCACATGTAAGCAAAAAGCGCAGGCCCGTATTTCGGGTCTGCGCTTTTTAGGCTGATGAGAAACGCTCGCTTTCGTCGTTGCTTTGCCTTGTCCGGTGCTCATTGCCCATGTGGCAACTCCGCGCCTCCCAAGGCTTTGCGCTGAGATAAGACAAGCGTTTTCATTCAGCCTAAAAGGTTAGAAGAGAAACGCTCGCTTTCTTGTTTGTATTGCGCATTGCCTCGCCTGGTGTTCGTTAATCTGTGCTAGGGTTTATGGTGTCCAACCAGCTGCTTGCAGTCTGCTCAGTGGCACTGGCACCTCATGAAAGTCACCTGTATCTGGCTTCACTTGATAAGCATGGAGATTGCCTTCTTTATCTTCAGAATAAAGCAAGTAATCGAAGGCATACATGTCTCTAAAGCCGTTATGCCTTTTCTGTTTGTTGATGCTTGCAACTGGTGGAGCAACAAGGGTTTCTCCATCAGTCAATTGCGTTTCTACCAATTCCGAAGCAGAAGCGTAGCTGTAAGAGGGCGCCTGAAGAAACAGCAGGCCGTTTGTCACAAGCATCGTCACAACAGTAGCCGCCAAAACACCGATCACGCCTGAAGCTGTTCTACGCTTTTGTAACAGGGCAACGATTGTATAGGGAACGGTACAAATAAGTAAAAAGAGAACATACACAGTAAGTGTGTTCATGACACCTTCATAACGGCTGTTAAAGAGATGCAAAAACACCTGTTGAACACCGAGAATTAGCGTAAGATTAAGTAGTGAGAATAAGAGCAAAAAACGTTTTGATGTAAGCATAGAGGTCACTCCTTACGGAAATTTTAAAAGATAACGCTTTCAATTGTGTCCAAATTTTGAACGTCTTTTATAAAGTATACGCAATTTAGTTAAAGAATGAAAGATAATTGTGACGAAAAATCAAAAAAGGGCACTGTGAAATGAAAAGTCACAGAAAATCCATTGACAATATTCAGTGAGAGAAAATATCTCTGATTGACTTATGGCTAATTTTAACGGAAATGTATAGTTTCTAGTATGAAATAAGGATTTGTTGAAAAAAGAGTATGTTGTAGGAGGAGCAATAATGGAGAAGGTACTATTTTCAATAAGCGTATACGATGAGGTCTTTTCGAGTCGATGTCTAATGGAAGGTGTGAAAGTTGAGTTATTGAACAAAAAAGGGGTTGTCTCAAAAGCCTCTTAAAAGTAGAAAACCTCAAGGCATTTGAACAGATACCTTGAGGTTTTTCATGTTTTATAATTTGAGTGGCGATTGATTTTATGCAGAGTCAGAAGATTAGCGTAGTCAAAATACGTAGACTCCTGCGGGAACAGCACGAGCTGAAGATCCCGCAGGAAAGCGATTTTTTGCTTTCCGAGGAAGCTGAAGCCGTGCCCGGCGGCATAGAAAACACGAGGAGGTCTTCTCGAGTCGATGTTGCACTTGTACCCGTAGGGTGCAAGCGAAGTATTTTGATGGAGCGGTTTAATTCTATTACCAGAAAAAAACCTTGAAAATATTCTCACAAGGTCATTTTTTACCTTATGGGACAGCCCCTTTACGCAGTAGGGTCGTCTTTCAATTTTTTGTCTAGAACAAATGGACCAAACGGAATTAATGATGAAAGCAATGCGCCGGCAATCAATGACACGCGCCACCTATCGACGACGGCGACATTGGCAATGGCCATGACGAACAATACAAATAATAATCCGTGCAATGAGCCCACAATAGTGACGGCCATTGGGATGTTTGCCCAGTATTTCAGCGGCATAGCAATGCCTAGAAGCATTAGAAAAGAAATGCCTTCAATCATTCCAATTAAACGAACGCGACCAAGTGCTGTACGAAGCATACACCAAACTCCTTTTTATTCGTTATTTCCAGTATACGTGTTTCATATAGTGCTTACAGATGAACTCTTGAACAATTGGTGACAAGCACTGAAAGTACGAGATTTCATCCTTGCTCCCTTGAAAGAAATAAGGTATATATGTAGAGAGTCTTAGGAGGGATAACAAGTATGAGAATGAAAAATTGGATCACTATTTTGGTCAGTGCGGCCTTCTTGGTGTTGAGTGGCTGTGGTGTCCTTGAAGAAGTAAACAACAGTTTGAACTATACACAGGAAACGATACAGTATTTAGAGGATGTTCAGATATTCGTTCAAGAGGCGCCTCAGTTGGTCTCTAATGCGGCGAACAACCCTGAAGCACAAGCAGAGCTTGAACAATCCATTGAACAGTTTAGAGCGGAAATGGAAAGCTTTGAGGCGATGGAGCCACCACAAATTGCTGAGGATATTCATGCGCAGTTACTGTCATTAACGGAGCAAGCAGAAGCTTCTCTAGATCAAATTCAGCAACAGATGGAAAATGCGCAGCTCACAGCGGAGGAGCTTCAAAATAGCGAGCTGTTTAAAACACTTCAACAGCTTCATGAACTCCAGTCAAGCATTGAGAATCTTGCAGGATAGATAAGGAAAAAAGCGTCTGGATGTCATTTCTCCAGTCGCTTTTTGATGTGTTCTAAAACAGAGGTCTCATTTGACAAAATCCATCCAGCTTCCATGTCCATGATAGAGGGCTTTTTTATAGACTTGCCAAGCGGCAGCAAGCTCAAGATAAGGTAGACTATTTGCATGAAACACAGTAATGTGGCTTTGGCGTTCCTTTGGTGGTTCAATACCTGCTACGCATGAATGCAATTGGAAATCACTTCCGGTTACTTGGTGAAGCTGCTCGCTCCAAAAACGAACAGGCTGCCGGAAAGCACGTGGCAAGGCTTGAAGTTTTTCACCAACGACCGTTATATGTAAGCCAGGTCGCCAGAATATCGCATGTTTAAGCCATTGTGTAGCGCTTTGCGATACAAGCAAAATATCCGCCTCTGACAAAATTGTATCTACGTTATGGACAGCTTCAAATGTAGGGTGAGCGTGACGATTGTGTTCGATTTTTGGGCTCTGTGCATCTCCAGGATAGACGAGAAGGTGGTCATATGGGCGTAAGAACAAAAGAGCACTCGCGATCTTTTCTGTGGATTCGTTCCAGCCGATAATGCCAACCGTCTTGGCTTCATGAGATGCAAGAATATCTGTGCCAAAGGCCGCAAATGCCATTAAACTAAGTTCCGTCACATGCACGGCTGGCATAATGGCAAGAAGCTGGTGATCAGAGGCTCTAAAAAGCTGGAGCATGCTTGTATCTGGCCCTTGATCAGACCTTGCATTCACAGAATATGCAGGGATGCCCGGTATTCGTCCTGTGGGCAAGGTGAAGGCAAGATCATCAGTCCGTTCCATCAAGTGCGCTGAAGCCGTTTTTAAGACAGACCGGATTAAAGGGAAAAGCTCTTGCAAAGATAGCAACTGATTGCATTCGGCACGATTCAGCATTAGAGTTTTCATAGATCGCATTAGCGCCTGCCTTTATTCGTGTATTTAATGCTCAGTGTATCAAATCTTCTATAGAATGTCGTTAAGAAATTATGGGAGTTCTTGACGCAGCACTTCCTGTTCATTGATTCCATCACAATGATAAATGGCATAGACAAGAGCTTTTCCCTCTGACCGCCGTTGAACCGTTTCACATTGAGTTTGCGTGACTTGCTGCTTTTGCGAGTTTTCGTTATGCTGTTTAGCCACTGTATAAACGAGTCCTGCTGATGAATAGGTTAACGTGTGAATGCTCTTTTTGTTTTCGTTCAATTTGTAAATTGTTACTTTTGAAGGCGTATTGGTATTCATCCGTTTAATAAATTTATCTAATTGATCAAGATGTTGAATAGAGCTTCCGTTATCAACAATCGCATAATTATTTTCTGCAGGAGTCTGTGTAGAATCCGTTTGGATCGCAGCTTCTTGTCGGCAAGCGACGAGCCATAATAATGAAAAAAAGCAAGTGGTTGTAAGAATTTTTCTCATGCGGTTGTTCCTTCTTTCTTCAATCTCTTCTAAGTCTTTACAATGTTCGTCACGATACTCCCTTTTTCTTTCGTAGGTTAGAAGGAATCCTACAAAAAAGTAAGGAAATTCAAATTGACGAAATTGCTTGAGCACACGAGAGAATTCCAAAAGTGAACACCATTCAAAAGAAAAACACGATGAACAATCGGTTCATCGTGCTGTGAAATCGTTTTATTGAAAAATGAAACGAATCTTTTCGATTTCCTCTTCTGTTAAAGACACGTCATGCGTTCTAAGGTTATCGAGCACTTGAGCAGGTTTTTTTGCTCCAGGAATGATCACGTCAATCCCTTCTTGATGCAAGTACCAGGAGAGGACTAGATGAGGCGTTTCTACCTCTTTTTTAGCTGCAATTTGCTTTAACTGTTCAACCTTAGCAAGATTTTGCTTGAAGGCATCTCCTTGGAACATCGGGTTTTTCGCTCGTCCGTCTGAAAAGGTTGTTTGTTCTGTATAGGTGCCAGCTAAAAGACCAGCAGCAAGTGGAAAGTATGGAACAAAGGAGATGTTGTTTTCTCGGCAGTAGGGCAAGATGTCTTTCTCAGCATCACGTTTAAATAGGTTGTATTCGTCTTGCACAACGTCCACATAGCCATCCTTGTTTGCTTCTTTCAACTGTTCAATTGAGAAATTGGATACGCCAATAGCCTTAAGCTTGCCTTCATCTTTTAATGTCTTTAATGCACCAACGGCTTCCGCCTTTGGTGTGTTTTCATCTGGGAAATGAATGTAAAATAAGTCGATGTAATCGGTCTGTAACCTAGAGAGGCTTTCCTCAAAGGTCTTTTTTAGAAATGCAGGAGAGTTGTCGACAGTCACGTTGCCGTTTTCAATGTGATGTCCACCTTTTGTGGCTAGAGTGACAGCTTTCCGTTTGTCCATTTGCTTGATGACGTCACCAATTAATTCTTCGGAGCGTCCTGGTCCATAAATAAAGGCAGTGTCGAGAAAAGTACTGCCATGCTCAATGGCTGCACGAATCACATCTTTTCCGGTTTCTTCATTAAGATTCGGATAGATGTTGTGCCCTCCAACGGCATTTGTTCCTAAACCAATAGGGTTTACTTTCAATCCGGATGATCCAAGCTCAACGAATGAAGGCATTTGCTCACTCCTTATGCAATATAGTGCTTACATACTAAAATCATAGCAGAAGCTTTTTCCACAGCAAAATAATGTGCCCGAGTCTTTAATGGTTTAGATCTTTTCCTTCATCGTGCTGATGTTCATCCTCGAAGTATTCATTATTAATAGAAGGATTTGGTGTCTCATCCGAGCTTTTTCATTCCAATCCACATTCGCCTTCATTCAGGTTACAATTCTCCATATATTGAGCAGTTTTATGTATTGTATCCGTTTGCAAAAGCACGTAAAGTGAGTGTAACTTAACTTTTGGAGGGATGCCTTTATGATCCGTGTAGCAATGATTGGTGCTGGCAGTATCGGGTTTACGCGCCGTTTGTTTATGGATATTTTGTCAGTCGAGGAGCTTCGTGATACAGAATTTCGATTTATGGATATCCATCAAGACAATTTGGACATGGTGGCGCAATTATGTACGAAAATGGCTGAGGATAATGGGCTTAAAGCGAATATTGTGGCGACGACGAATCAGCGTGAAGCAATTCGAGACGCAGACTACGTTATTTGTACGGCTCGCGTTGGTGGGCTAGAGGCTTTCAAGCATGATATTGAGATTCCCTTAAAGTATGGAGTGGATCAGTGCGTTGGGGATACGCTAGGGCCTGGTGGTGTCTTCTTTGCGCTTCGTACGATCCCCGTGTTGCTTGATATTGCAAAGGATATGCGTGAGGTCGCACCAAATGCGTTGCTGTTAAATTACTCGAACCCAATGGCGATGAATACGTGGGCGTTGCGTAGAGCAGGAGGCATTCATGTTGTGGGCTTGTGCCATGGAGTGCAAGGTGGGCATAGTCAAATTGCACGCGCGCTTGGTTTGGACAAGTCCGAAGTGGATATTGTTTGTGCGGGTATCAACCATCAAACGTGGTACGTTGAGGTAAATCACAAGGGTCAGGATATGCGTCCTTATCTGCTCGAGGCATTTGAAAAACATCCCGATCTTTCAGAGCGTGAACCGACTCGTATTGATGTATTGAAGCGATTTGGTTACTATTCGACAGAATCGAATGGTCATCTGAGTGAATATTTGCCTTGGTATCGAAAACGTCCAGAGGAAATAGATCGCTGGATTTATAATGGGGACTGGATTGGTGGACGCACAGGAGGTTACTTGTACCATTGTATGGAAAAAACGGATGAGTATCGTGAGATGTTTCCAAAATGGATGAAAGGTGAAGAGGAGTACATCAAGCTCGGACAGCGTTCTGAAGAACATGGCTCCTACATCATTGAGGCGCTCGAAACTGGTCGAGTGTACCGTGGGCATTTCAACGTCGAAAACCGTGGCTTGATCACGAACCTTCCTGATGGATGTACTGTAGAGCTTCCTGGCTATGTGGATGGTGCTGGGATGCAGCCGACCTTTGTCGGGGACCTCCCTTTGCAATGTGCAGCGACGTGCAACGTGTCTGTGTCTGTACAAGAAATGGCTGTTGAAGCTGCCCTCACAGGCAATCGTGAGCTCGTCAAATTAGCGATTCTTCATGATCCTCTCACTGCCGCTGTCTGTTCACCTGAAGAAGTTTGGGCGATGTGCGATGAAATGTTTGACGCCTTGGCTCAATGGTTACCGCAGTTTAATGGCGAAGGTCGTACGTGGGAAGACATTCCAGCGCCGAAAGGGTATTATACAAAATCAGCAGGTCGCGTTGGTCCTGTGCCCAGTACACTTACTGGGGAACAATCAGTGACCGGCTCAGATGAGCGCTGGTCTGTCGGTTACAAAGATTCATAAGTCGTATAATAAAGGCTGCCTAAACGTCATAAGATGACTGTTTAGGCAGCCTTTATTGCTCTATTTCCCCCAAACATTTCGTAAGAGAGAATTGCACGTAGCTCTATAAACGATTTAGAATAACAATATTCACGTACAGCTGAAAAAAACAACGCTCTTAGAACGGAGGTCATCTATGATTGTTTGGATTAATGGTTCCTTTGGTGTTGGGAAAACCCAAACCGCCTATGAGCTAAAACGTAGATTATCCAAAGCACATTTGTTTGATCCTGAAAAAATAGGCTACCGAATACAAAAGGACGTTCCCGAAGAAGCGCAACTTGAGGATTTTCAGGATTATCCTATTTGGCGAACATACATCGTTGAGTTGCTTACACATATCGAATTGCAGGGACACAAAGGGGTCACGATCGTACCGATGACGATTACAAATGAGCTGTACTATACAGAAACGATTGAAACGTTAAAAGAACGAGGCATAGACGTGTTGCCTATTTCGTTAATCGCATCAAAAGCAACGATCCAGCAACGGTTAAAAAAACGGGGAGATGGACCAAAAACATGGAATTGGCACCAGATAGACCGCTGTGTTGAAGCGATGGAAAGGCTCCCAGCCCATCGTATCAACACAGCGGGCATTGACGTTCAAGAGGTCACCGAAAAGATTGCTGCGATTGCTAATCTTAAGCTAGCGAAACGTCGATCAAGGTGGCTTTACAGCCTTTGGATTCAGCTTCGTCATGCACGTTTTTAATAATGCCTACTCGTTGGTTGTATCTCTTTTTTTCTTTGGCCTTAGGGGAGGGCTCACGATCAGCTTCCCACTTGTCGCTTGACTCGTGCTCCGACGATAACTTCCAGGCGTTAGACCAATCCATTGACGAAACACCTTTGACAGATAATGACCACTTGAAAATCCAACAGCATGGGCAATGTCATCAAGTGATTGTTTGCTTTGCTTCAAAAGCATGGCCGCCTGTTCAAGACGCACTTTAACAAGATAATCATTTGCTGTGAGGCCTGTGTACCTGCGAAATTGTCTGTAAAAATGTGCGCGTGATACGGAGGTGTGCTTTGAGAGCGTTTCAATAGAATCAATTGTAGCGAAGTGCATGGTGATAAACTGTACTGCTTCTTGTATATAGGATGGTGCTTGTACAAATGGGACGTTGGATTGCAATCGATAAAGCTCTAATAAAAACTGATACGACAGACTAGATGCAAGGTACCCATCTCTAATTTGACCATCTTTAGCGAGCTGATGCAATTCACGCAGGATTTTGATTGATGAAGCATCTGGAGAGGCATGAAAAAAAGAGCCAACCCGTTCCACAAGGTCTCTCGTGGTTGTTTGAAGCTCATTCCCTTTAAACATCACATAAAGAAACTCCCAATGTGTGCTAGTGTTTGGCAATCCGTAATGGTGATCGCTAGGAAGCCAAACAAGAAACCCTTGACCAGCGTGGACCTCATACTGGTGTGCGCTCGTTTGCAATAGGCCGTAACCTGACAGTGTATATTGAAACAGAAGCACATTTTCACCCGTGCGTTCGTTTCCGTTCCACTGGTAGTCAGGTGATGTTGTCCTTTCCCAACCAGTACTTACGAGAGACAGCGGGTTGGTGAATGCAGGTTGTTCATTAAAATGAAAACTGTAATTGTCTTTAAACTCAGACATCCCCTCACTCCCTTGCTAGTTCTTAAATAAAGCTTGGAAATCCTTCCACCCATCAATGGCTTCGTCTTTTGGGAGCTGCCCCTTGTTCAAAGCCTCCGCTGATTCAGCAAGCCTTGATGTATAAAACGTCTCCCCGCGAGAAAAGATTTCAGGTGTTGGTGCAAGCTCGGCAATTGCGAAAAGGACATTCTCTGCAAGATCATACCGCTGGTGAATGGTCTCAAAATAATCGACCGTTCTAAGGGGCCAGCCACTAGTGGAGGGGTAATTTTTTAGTCGTTCAATTAGACCGTCCACGGTATAGTGAAGTTGTTCACGTACAGCTGATGAGCCGTTTAGAACGACAGGTAGCACTAAAGTTAACGCTCTGATGTAATCTTCGTAAGCAGCCTCACTTTCGTCAAACACTTCATGACTATCCCCTTCTTCAATGAGAAGCAAGGCAAGTCCTGTAGCACGTTCAGCTTGATCTTCACGCGAGGAAAACATCGATTCTAACTCTGCAGGAGGGAGCAGACCAATGGTTTTTCGGCTCATTCCAGAGACGCCTTTCATGGCCTCATTTAGCATAGCATCAATTTCTGCTTTATTACGCTCAGTGCGAAGACCAGCAATTTTTGCTGCCATTGCAACAGCGGATTGAAACATTCTCATAATAAAATCATCTCGATGCAAGCTGTTCGCCTCTTTTCTTCTTGTGAAGACCGTCTACTTTCATTGTAGAAAGAGAAAAAACAAATGTCAAAATCAGCTCTCCTCAGACAATTTATGGACAGAGTTGTGAACAATTACATGCTACTTGTAAATGAAATTCAATCTCAACCAGTGACGAATGACGTCTTTTCCTATATAATAATACATTGTAACTAGAAGAACTGCATGACTTGGAACATTCCAGAAAGTATGGATTTCATTGGAGGGACGAGACGTGAGTGAAATGTATGATGTCACCATTATCGGTGCAGGGCCTACAGGGCTATTTGCATCATTTTATGGTGGAATGAGAGATATGAAAGTGAAGTTAATCGATAGTATGCCTGATCTCGGGGGGCAGTTAACGGCACTTTATCCGGATAAATATATATACGATGTAGCAGGATTTCCGAAAATAAAAGCAAGTGAGCTTGTCGATAATTTACGTGATCAAATGAGCAAATTTGATCAATCTATTGTGTTGGGCAAACAGGTAGACAGCGTAGAGAAGCAAGCAGATGGGACGTTTTTATTGAAAACAGGGGACGACGTGCATTTTTCAAAAACAGTCATTATCACTGGTGGCGTGGGATCATTCCAACCCCGACGTTTGAAGCTTGAATGTGCGGATAGATACGAAGGTCGATGTCTCCATTATCATATTAAAGATTTAGAAAAATTTAAAGGCCATCATGTGGTCATCACAGGTGGAGGGGATTCAGCAGTTGACTGGGCGCTTATGCTAGAGCCAATTGCCGAAAAAGTAACCCTCATTCATCGACGTGATCAGTTTCGCGCGCATGAGCATTCAGTAAATGAACTAAAAGCATCTAGCGTTGAAATTATGACGCCATATGAAGTCGTTGACATCATTGGCGATCCTGATGTAACACAAGTCATTGCACGTAGCAAGGATGGCTCGGAGCAAACGCTTGAAGCGAATACACTGATTGTCAATTATGGATTTATTTCTTCGCTTGGGCCGATTAAAGAGTGGGGACTAGATATTGATAAAAATTCAATCGTCGTCAATACACGTATGGAGACAAATATACCAGGCATTTATGCAGCAGGGGATATTTGCACGTATGATGGCAAGATCAAGCTTATTGCAACTGGGTTTGGCGAAGGGCCAACCGCGATTAACAATGCCTATGCGTACCTCAATCCCGATAGCAAGGTGCAACCGAAGCACTCTACTAGCTTGTTTGGGTAAAGGGATAGGTGCCTTAAAAAAAGACAAAAAGAGTGTGCGGATCAAACGACTGATCCAGCACACTCTTTTTGTGTATGGGCATATTTAACTGGGGTAACTTAGTGGCGCCTTATTAGAAAAAATAGGCTTGTGAGCAATGGTATCTTTATATTTCTGAATACAGCAGGCGTTGCATTGAAGAGATCAATGGATCTATTCCACCTTGCTTCCACTCAAGCACAGCAAGCATTGAAGGTGACTTTTGCACTGCGCGAGTTGTCTAAAAAAGAATAAACCCATTTTATGGTTTTTAAACAATAAAATTTAAATCAAATTAGATATATCAACCCAAGGCGAAAAAGGTACTTTTTGCAGAAATTATCCTAATTTTCTCATTAAACCAACAAATAAATTGCTTAAATATCCTAAACAATCTTATTGACAAAATTATTTTACTCATTATATGATATATTTAATAGAGATATTGATATAACTAATTAAAGTATTATGTAAGCGCTGCCTGAAAAATCGTTAAGGAGGTAAAATATGGGTAATTATAAACCATCAGCCAATCAAGAGGACATTATAGCTCAGATTGAGGCCAATCGCTCTAAAAGCCAAGAAATAATGAAGAGGCTTAAGAAAAGCGCGGGGCTGTACCTGATCTTATTGTTGCCTGTTCTGTATTTTGGTATCTGGCATTACTGGCCAATGTACGGTGTGCAAATTGCCTTCAAGGATTTTCTTCCCGGCTTAGGTATATGGGGGAGCCCTTGGGTTGGCTTTGAACATTTTGAGCGATTCTTTAATGCCTATTATTTTGAACGATTAATTCGAAATACGTTGGCCATTTCATTTTATGGGCTCGTTGTAGGTGTTCCGCTTCCAATCATTTTGGCATTAATGCTCAATGAGATGAGAAGCAAAAAACTTCGTAACGTTGTGCAAACGATTTCTTATGCACCACATTTTATTTCTGTCGTCGTTATTGTTGGGATGCTTCTGTTTTTCATCTCGCCAACAAGTGGTGTCGTAAATGGCGTGATCGAAATGTTTGGCGGGCAATCAGTTGATTTTCTTGCAGATCCAGACAACTTCTGGCACTTGTTCACTTGGTCAGGAATTTGGCAGAGTATAGGGTGGTCCTCATTAATTTATACAGCCGCAATGGCAGGGGTGCCGCCGGAACAATATGAAGCTGCATATATAGATGGTGCAGGTAAATTCAGGCGCATTTGGCATATTACCTTGCCGGGCATACGGCCTACCATTGTCATTCTGGCGATCTTAGCCGTCGGAGGTGTGATGAGCGTAGGATTCGAAAAGGTCCTCCTTATGCAAATTGGAAGCAATTTAGAAACCTCTGAAGTCATTTCGACTTACATGTACAAATCAGGGATATTAAATGCACAGTACAGCTTTTCGGCAGCCGTTGGTTTGTTTAACAATATTATTAATTTCATTCTGTTAATTGTCGTTAATCAAATCGCGAGAAAAGTCGGTGAAACGAGCTTATGGTAAGGGGGGATTACTAATGGCGATGGTGAATCGCTCCAAAGGTGAAAAAGTGTTTGATGCATTCAATTTAATTTTCATTATGGTGTTTAGTCTCATTATTTTATACCCGCTGCTTTATGTGGTCCTTGCTTCCTTTAGCAATCCAGCGGAATTGTATAAAAATCCATTGCTGTTTTGGCCACAGGGCTTCAATGTAGAAAGCTATAAGCTTGTGTTCGAGAATCCTGATATTTGGATCGGATTTAGAAACTCCTTTATTTACACGTTTGTTGGTACGTTTATTAACATTTTGATGACTGTACTGGCTGCGTATCCGTTGAGCAGGAGGGACTTTTTCGGACGAGGCATTTTCACCTTTCTCTTCACCTTCACGATGTTTTTTAGTGGAGGTCTCATCCCGATGTATCTAGTGAATTCGTCACTTGGTCTAGTTGGGTCTATGTGGGCACTTGTTCTTCCAGGAGCCATTTCCGTTTTTAATATGATCATTATGCGGACTTATTTTCAAACGAGGATTCCTAGGGAGCTTGAGGAAAGCGCCTTCATGGATGGGTGTAATGATATTAAGTTGCTGATCAAAATTGTGTTACCCCTTTCGGCACCAATCATTGCCGTTATGGTGTTGTTTTATGGTGTAGGTCATTGGAACAACTACTTTGATGCGTTAATTTATTTATCTGATCGAAATCAGTTCCCTTTGCAGCTCTTTTTGAGAGAAATTCTCGTTAAGGAAGAGATGGAAAACATGCTCCAGAGTGCATCTGACACAGGCTACGCCGATCGTATGCTTGCCAAAGAAGGAGTAAAGTACGCGGTTGTTGTTGTGTCGGCATTGCCATTGTTAATTTTGTATCCGTTGTTATCCAAGTTTTTCGAGAAGGGCATTTTAGTAGGTTCTATTAAAGGATAGATATAAGGGGGAATTTCTATGAAATTAGGTTACAGAGCATTAAGTGTTATTGGAATGTCAGTCCTTTTAGGCATCTCAGGCTGTTCGAACAGTGGGAGCTCAGCGCCTAGAGAAGAAACAACGAATGAAGCTGGCGATCTTGTCCTTGAGTTCGCTCGCCCTAGCCAAACCGATCTTCGTCCAGCCTCTGAAGATCTTTGGATGTTTCAAAAGTTGCAAGAAAAATCTGGCGTAGATATTAATTGGGATGAGATTTCAAGAAATAGTCTCGATGAGAGAAAAAATATTATGATGGCCTCAAAGGATTTACCTGATGCATTCTATCAAATCGGCTTTTCAAATGATGAGTTGTTAAAGTACGGGAACCAAGGTCTTTTCATTCCGTTAGAAGATTTAATTGCAGAGCATGCACCAAACATCCAAAGAATGTTGGATGAGAGTCCTGAAATTCGTAAAGCGATCACGCAATCAGATGGCCATATCTATTCATTGCCATATGTCGACCATTCAGCTGTGTATCGTTCGATTCGCCTATATGTGAATCAGAAGTGGTTGGATAACCTCGGCTTAGAGCAGCCCGAAACTGTTGACGAGTTTATCGATGTGCTCAGAGCCTTTCGTGATGAAGATGCGAACGGAAATGGGGACCCTAATGATGAGCAAGGCTGGACAATGCAGTCTGGCACATTGCCGTGGACGCTCATGAATCAACTTCTTGGGAGTTATGGTATTGGTGGTGGGGGGAATTCTGCCATTGGCCAATATGTCTATATTGACGCAGACAAAGCCATTCAACCGATGTTGACGGATGAACGCTACAAAGAAGTTTTCTTAGTACTGAACCAAATGTACGAAGAAGGCTTGATTGGAAAAACGGCATTTAGTGGATTAGAATACGGCCAGTGGGTGACTCAGGCAGCTGATGACACGGTTGGTGCCTTTTCTTGGGCAGGATCAGACTATGCTGGTGTAAAAGTGAAAGATAACTATACAGGTATCCATGCCCTTGAAGGACCTCATGGGGATCGCGTGATGAGTTGGATTGATTCACCAGTGAGAGGAGCGTCCGCGTTTACCATTACATCGAAAAACCCGAATCCAGAAGAGACGATGAAATGGGTTGACTTCTTTTATAGCGAGGAAGGCATTAACTTCGCTGCCTTTGGCGAAGAAGGGGAAACCTACACCATGGTTGATGGCATGCCACGTTATTCAGACGAAATTCTGAACCATGAGGAAGGACCACAAATCGGTGCATTCCAATTTCTTGATAATGTGTACGGAGGGTACTGGCCATATATCGAACCTTTAGATACATGGAGAGCGGCAGCGAAGGGCAGTGATTTGGAGGCAGCGATTAATGCCGATCCAGCTGATGCGGAAGCTTACTTGCCAGAGACGATTCTTTCTAATTTCACACCAACGGATGAAGAAAGTGGAGAGCTTGATGCCATTACGACCGACATTCGAACGTACATGGAAGAAATGCGTACAAAATTCATTACAGGTGAGCTTGATATAGAAGCGGAATGGCAAAACTATGTCGAAACGTTAAAGACGATGGGGTACGATCGTCTAATGGAAATTCGTGAAGCACAATATGAGCGTTACCAAGCTTCGTAATAAAACAGGTCACAGAGGCATTGCCTCTGTGACTTGTTTGTGTAATAAAACGACTTTCACAGCGTAAAAACAACCTTCAAAGCTAACTGTGCTTGTGTGGAGGCAAGATGAGATAGGTCAATTAAGATATAGGATGAGGGGTGTAAAGAAAACACGACCGCTTCGTCAAAATACTTCGCTTTCACCCTAAAGGGTATAAGGTCAACATCGATTCGCGAGTACCTCATCGTGTTTACTTTTCACCCTACGGGTACAAGTACAACATCGACTCAAGAAGACCTCGCCGTGTTTTCTTTGCCGCCGGGCACGGCTTCAGCTTCCTTGGAGTCTTGCTTTCCTGCGGGATCTTCAGCTCGCGCTGTTCCACCCTAAAGGGCACAAGTGTATCATCGACTCAAAAAGACTTCGTCGTGATTTCTTTGCCGCAGGAGTCTACGTATGTTGACTACGCTGATGTTTGCCTCTGCGTAAATTGTTTTATTTTGTTTCGTCTCGTATTATTTATGAGGAAAATGGAAAAGGAGTTAAGCTGTGTTGCTTTAGCAAACAAGACATGTAAGTGCATCGTTTCATGCAAAGTTATATCACCTAATGTAGATTAAGCAGTGGACTTCAGGTTAATTTGTGGTTTAGAAAACTTCCGAAGTGCAAAATCAACTACAACGCTAGCTGTGCTTGAGTGGAAGCGAGGTGAGATAGATCCAGTGACCTCTTCAAGACAACGCCGGTTGTATTCAGTAAATATAAAAATACCTTCTAAAATTGCGACTCTTAGTAACCAAGCGGATTTGTACACCATTAAAGATGAGTACATCAATAAAAGCAGCCTGGCTGACACGCTTAGATATAACTGGCTAAACCTACAAGCCGTTGTTGTGGTTGCTTTTTATACAAGCTGCCATACGCTCGCTTTCACCCTAAAGTGTACAAGTGCAACATCGACTCGAGAAGACCTCGTCGTGTTTTATTTGCCACTGGACCCTCGCTAGTGCCCTATCAGGTAACGTAGATCTCATTTTAATCAAAATGAATTGTGGTGCTTGTTTTCGCACAAAGTAAAGCTGGAAAACATTCTCTATAGGCAAACGGCTATACGTTCGCTTTCCGCGAATGTAAAGTGAGAAAGATGAGTGGAAAAGAATACTCTTTAAATTTATAAGTATACTTAATTATGATTGAAATGTAGCAAAGTTCATAGTGGTATTCGCTTTTTTTGTAAATTTAGAGGTCGAATGTATGTGGCGCACTTGTCTTTAATCGCTTCTAAATTGTCGACCAATTGATTGTTTAGAAAGATAAATAAGGAATGTAATCCTATCATGTTTCTTATAATATAGCTTTGAATATTTCATTTAGGAGCAGAAATCAAGGAGACGATCAAAGACTTTGAATCATCTTATTGACATGAATATTCACATTATTATATGATATATTTAACTTAAATTTGATATAATCATTATCTGAATGAAAGCGCTACCTAAAAGTGAGGGGGAACGGGATGGCAAAGGCAAAGTCACAGCTAGATCAGCAAGCTATTTTGGCGCAAATTGAAGCCAATCGATCAGGTTGGAAAGAAACGAAAAAGCGATTGAAAAAAAGTGCAGGCTTGTATGTGATTCTTTTACTGCCGATCATATATTTTGGCATCTGGCATTATTGGCCGATGTATGGCGTGCAAATTGCATTTAAAGATTTTCTTCCCGGCTCTGGTATTTGGGGAAGTCCATGGGTTGGTTTTGAGCATTTTGAACGGTTTTTCAATGCCTATTATTTCGAACGTTTAATTCGCAATACTTTGGCAATTTCTGCGTATGGGCTTATCGTTGGTGTTCCACTTCCAATTATACTTGCCTTGATGCTCAATGAGCTTAGGAACAAGAAATTGCGGAACATCGTGCAAACCATATCCTATGCACCTCATTTTATCTCCGTGGTTGTCATTGTTGGGATGCTGTTGTTTTTTATTTCTCCGACAAGTGGAGTGGTCAATGGCGTCATTGAGATGTGGGGCGGCGAAAGGATCGATTTTCTCGCAGATCCTAATAATTTCTGGCATTTGTTTACTTGGTCTGGCATTTGGCAGAGCATTGGTTGGTCGTCGCTCATTTATACTGCTGCTATGGCAGGGGTGCCTCCTGAGCAGTATGAAGCTGCCTACATCGATGGTGCGGGTAAATTTAGACGTATTTGGCATATTACATTGCCTGGTATCCGACCAACCATTGTTATTCTAGCGATTTTAGCTGTTGGGGGAATCATGAGTGTTGGTTTTGAAAAAGTCCTCCTCATGCAAACAGGAAGCAACCTGGAAACGTCGGAAGTGATCTCAACCTACATGTACAAATCAGGGATACTAAATGCACAATATAGCTTTTCTGCTGCTGTAGGTTTGTTCAACAATATTATTAATTTTGCTTTGTTAATTGTCGTCAATGCCATTGCGCGCAAAGTTGGAGAGACGAGTCTTTGGTAAAGGAGGAAGCAGCCTATGTCCCTCGTGAACAGGTCACAAGGTGAAAAATTGTTTGATGGGATCAACGTTGCCATCATTTTGATCTTTACATGCATTATTTTGTACCCGTTGCTGTACGTTGTTTTGGCATCGTTTAGCAATCCGGCTGAATTGTACGAAAACCCATTGTTGATATGGCCACGTGGTTTCAATGTGGAGAGCTACAGGCTCGTATTTGAGAATCCAGATATTTGGACGGGATTTCGCAACTCTATTTTGTACACCTTTGTGGGGACATTTACAAATATTCTGATGACTGTGTTGGCAGCTTACCCATTGAGTAGACGAGATTTTTTTGGACGCGGCTTTTTTACATTTGTTTTCACGTTCACAATGTTTTTCAGTGGCGGCCTTATTCCAATGTACCTCGTCAATCAATCCATTGGCATTGTAGGTTCAATGTGGGCGCTTATCCTGCCAGGAGCCATTTCAGTGTTTAATATGATTATCATGCGAACATATTTTCAAACGCGTATTCCACGCGAGCTTGAAGAAAGTGCATTTATGGATGGATGTAATGATATTAAATTGCTAATGAAGGTGGTGTTGCCACTCTCAGCTCCTATCATTGCTGTTATGGTTCTCTTTTATGGGGTCGGTCATTGGAACAATTATTTTGATGCGCTCATCTATCTGTCGGATCGAAATCAGTTTCCACTCCAGCTGTTTCTTCGTGAAATTCTTGTCAAAGAAGAAATGGAAAATATGCTACAAAGTGCATCGGACACTGGGTACGCCGATCGGATGCTAGCCAAGGAAGGGTTGAAGTATGCCGTTGTCGTTGTCTCGGCTCTGCCTTTGCTCATTTTATATCCATTATTGTCGAAGTTTTTTGAGAAAGGAATTCTTGTCGGATCTATTAAAGGGTAACCACAATTAGGGGGGAAGATATGACGTCTTATCAAAGAATCGTTGGTTTAGTAGGGGCAGCAATACTTCTCGCCGTCACAGGGTGTTCAAACAGTGGTGGAGCAGGACCACGTGAAGCGACCACGAATGAGGCGGGGGATATCGTGCTTGAGCTTGCCCGACCAAGCTACACCGATACACGCCCACCATCAGACGAGCTTTGGATTTTTCAGGAGCTGCAAAAGAAAACAGGGGTTGACATCACTTGGGATGAAATTAACCGTAACAGCTTGGGTGAACGTAAAAACATCATGATGGCATCCAAGGATTTGCCCGATGCGTTTTATCAAATTGGTTTTTCGAACGATGAGTTATTGAAATACGGAAAACAAGGGTTGTTTATTCCACTTGAAGATTTAATTGAAGAGCATGCGCCAAATATTAAAAAAATGCTCGACGAGAACCCTGAAATCCGAAAAGCCATAACGCAATCGGATGGACACATTTATTCCTTGCCATACGTCGACCACTCGCATGTCTTTCGTTCTATTCGCCTCTATGTCAATCAAAAGTGGCTAGACAATTTAGGACTAGAGAAGCCAGAGACAGTAGAGGAATTTGTTGATGTCCTAAGAGCTTTCCGAGATGAAGACGCCAATGGGAATGGTGACCCAACTGATGAGCAAGGCTGGTCGATGGCATCTGGTACATTAAGCTGGTCATTGATGCATCAACTTTTAGGAAGCTATGGGTTGGGCAATGGTGGTTCGCCAGCGATTGGTCAGTATATCTATTTAGATGAGAATAATGAAGTTCAACCGCTGTTAACCGATGAGCGCTATAAAGAAGTGTTTACGCTTTTGCAGGAGATGTATAAAGAGGGCTTAATCGGAAAAACATCGTTCAGTGGTTTGGAATATGGAGAATGGGTTAATCAAGTAGCCGCCGATCAGATTGGGGCCTTCTCTTGGGAGAATCCTTACTATTCGGGCGATAAAACCGAAGAAAATTACATTGGCATTCATGCGTTGGAAGGACCTTACGGGGACCGGGTGATGAGCTGGGTAGATCCTGCGGTAAGAGGGACGTCCTCGTTTACAATAACATCAAAAAATCCATACCCAGAAGAATCTATGAAATGGGTCGATTTCTTTTATAGTGAAGAAGGAAGCAACTTCGCTAAGTTTGGTGAAGAAGGTGTCACATATGAGATGGTCGACGGCATGCCGCGGTATTCTGATGAGATTTTAAATCATCCTGAAGGCGCACAAATGGGAGCATTCCAATTTATTGATAATCTCTATGGAGGGTATTGGCCCTATCTCGAACCCAAAGATACGTGGAGAGCAGCTGCTCTTGGCGATGATTTAACGAATAGAATTAATGCCGACCCTGAGGAGGCAGAAGCGTATTTGCCTGAGACCATTATTTCAACATTTACGCCAACCGCAGATGAAAGCGGAGAGTTAGACGCCATTACTACCGACATCAATACATTTATGGAAGAGATGCGAACTAAGTTTATTACTGGCGAGCTTGATATTGAAGCAGAATGGGAAAATTACGTCAATACACTCAAGCAAATGGGGTATGACAGATTGATTGAAATTCGAAAAGAGCAATATGAGCGCTATCAATCGTCATAAATTATGCGGAATCGCGTAAATCGAAGTGATAGGAAGAGCTGTACCCGACTAGAACTGCTTTCTTGTTGCTCTCCTAGGTCGTCGGCCAATGTAACAATTTCAAGGGGCTTATATATTATTCAATTTTGTCAAAGTTTTAAAATCATTTATTTCAGAAGGATTTATTAAAGGGTAACCACAAAAGGGGGAAAAATTTATGAAAATACATCAAAAAGCTGTTGGTTTACTTGGGGCTGCAATCCTACTAGCGATCTCAGGCTGTGCCAACAGTGGAGGAGCAGGACCGCGTGAAGCAACGACCAATGAGTCAGGAGATATCGTACTTGAGCTTGCCCGACCAAGTATGGTTGAGCATAGGCCACCTTCAGAGGAACTTTGGATGTTTCAGGAGCTGCAAAAGAAAACGGGAGTCGATATTAATTGGGAAGAAATTAACAGCAGTAGCTTAGATGAGCGCAAAAACATCATGATGGCTTCTAAGGATTTGCCAGATGCTTTCTATCAAATTGGTTTTTCGAACGATGAGTTATTGAAATACGGAAAACAAGGGTTGTTTATTCCACTTGAAGATTTAATTGAAGAGCATGCGCCGAACATTCAAAAGCTGCTCGACGAGAATCCTGAAATTAGAAAAGCGATTACGCAATCAGATGGTCATATCTATTCATTGCCTTACATCGACAACTCGTATGTTTTTCGCTCCATCCGCCTTTATGTCAATCAAAAGTGGCTTGACAATTTAGGACTGGAGCAGCCAGAAACTGTTGAGGAATTCGTGAATGTGCTGAGAGCATTTCGAGATGAGGATGCCAATGGGAATGGAGATCCAAATGATGAACAAGGTTGGTCGATGCCGTCTGGTACGCTTAGCTGGTCGTTGATGCATCAGCTGTTAGGAAGCTATGGATTAGGCAATGGCGGTTCACCAGCGATTGGTCAGTATATCTATTTAGATGAGAATAATGAAGTTCAACCGCTCTTAACGGATGAGCGCTATAAAGAAGTATTTATGCTATTGCAGGAGATGTATAAAGAGGGCTTAGTAGGAAAAACATCGTTTAGCGGTTTGGAATATGGGCAGTGGGTCAATCAAGTAGCTGCTGATCAGATCGGCGCCTTCTCATGGGCAAACCCTGATTATTCAGGCGTTAAAACCGAAGAAAATTACGTTGGCATCCATGCGTTGGAAGGTCCTTACGGCGACCAAGTGATGAGTTGGGTAGATCCTGTAGTTCGCGGGACATCGTCCTTTACAGTCACTTCAAAAAATCCATACCCAGAAGAATCCATTAAATGGGTCGATTTCTTTTACAGTGAAGAAGGAAGTAAATTCGCTGCATTTGGTGAAGAGGGCTACACGTATACAATGGTTGATGGTTTGCCACGATACTCCGACGAGATTTTGAATCATGAAGAGGGAGCTCAAATTGGAGCATTCCAATTTGTTGATAACGTTTATGGAGGGTATTGGCCTTACCTTGAGCCTCCAGATACGTGGAGAACAGCTGCCATGGGCAATGAATTAGCGAAATCGGTGAATGCAGACCCGGCAGAGGCTGAAGCGTATTTGCCTGAGACCATTATTTCAACATTTACGCCAACCGCTGAAGAAAGTGATGAGTTAGATGCAATCAACACCGACATCAATACGTATATGGAAGAAATGCGGTCGAAATTTATCACTGGTGAGCTTGATGTTGAAGCGGAATGGGAAAATTACGTCAATACTCTGAAGCAAATGGGGTATGAGAAGTTAATTGAAATTAGAAAAGATCAATACGAGCGCTATCAGTCGTCTTAAGTTCTACTAAAACAGAAAAAAGCTGTACTGTACGCTTAGATGATAGGCATACGGTACAGCTTTGCTTCTTATTATTTAGGCGTTACGTCCGTTCCTTGTGAGGTTGGTGTTGGCTCAGAATCCGTTTCTGATAATTTGCGAATACCAAACCCTTTTGTCACTGGAGATAAAAAGGCGTACAGTGCTGAGAAGACGAAGCCGCCTAAGTTAAAGATGGCAAATGGCAAAAACTCAAAGTTTTCTACGCCAAGTGTTGTCGCCATAAATACACCCGACACAGTCCACGGCATAAGTGCCTCTGTTACGGTAATTGAATCCTCCATACTTCGAGACAAGTTCATTCTGTGGAGGCGTTGCTTCTTATATAATTCGCCAAATAAATCTTTCATTAAGAAAAAAGTTACATATGAATTTGATGTGCAAACAACAATGCTAAAGCCTGTTACAAGTGAAGTGAAAATGACACTTCCAGTTGATTTAAGATAGCTCGTTACCTTTTCTAGAAAAACAACCAACACTTGTGATTGTTCAAGAGCAGACGCAAAAAAGAACGCACAAAATACAATAAATGTTGGAGCGTACATCGAAGCCAATCCACCACGTTCCATTAAAGAAACGACACTTTCAGGTAACGTAGATGAATCCAGCCCAGGAATATAGCTCTCTAGGCTTTTGACTGAGAATCCATCAGCCAATGTGCTAAACACGATCCCTAACGGTGCCCCTTGTAGAAATATTGCAAGTAGCATCGCAGTGAATGAAGAACTGATTATTACCAATAAAGGATTTTTCTTCATTAGAGAGCCAACAATAACAACAATTGCCGGCAGTAAAACGACTAGGTTAAGATGAAATAGGTCAGATAAGGTGTTCAACATTGATGTGACTTCTTCAACTGAGACATTTGAGTTATTTGAATTTATGCCCAGTGTTGTGAAGACTATAGCAGCAATGACAGCTGAAGGGATATTCGTGTAGAGCATGTGACGAATATGGTCATACACAGACACTTCAACGGACAACGCACTCATAATCGTCGTATCCGAAAGAGGGGACAATTTGTCACCGAAATATGCGCCGGAAATAACAGCACCAGCAGTAATGGCAAGGGATACGTCAAGTGTTGCAGCAACGCTCATTAAAGCGACCCCTACTGTACCAGCTGAGCCCCAAGACGTGCCAGTGCAAGTTGAAACAATTGCTGTAATAACAAAAGCCATTATAAAAATGAATTGTGGATCAATAAAAGTTAAGCCATAATACACGAGAAAAGGAATGGTTCCTGCACTTATCCAACTTCCAATAAGCAAACCGATGCTTAGGAGGATAAGGATCGCTGGCAAAGCCTTCTTGATTTTTGTAGACATGGTCGAGATGACTTCGTCAAATGTACTTCCATGGAATACAGCTGAGATCGTAAGTAATGCGCCAGCCATAATAAGCATAAGCTGTCCAGGGTATTTTAGCACTCCAATTCCAATAATTAATATAAGCATACTTAGAACTAACAATATTGCGGCAAGAGTTACACTTGGTCTTTTAGTAGTTCGGTCTGTCATAAGAATCTCTCCTCAATGGTAGGTTATCGGTTTCGGAGTGCATTGAATCCTTTATTCAAGTCATTAATTTGCAAAGCACTTCCTTCAAGACCAATGGAAAGTCGAATCAGCCCAGGTGGAATGTTTTCAGATCGTAGTTTTTCAGCATTGTTTTCTCGAATGGGAGCAATCACCAAGCTTTCATAACCACCCCAACTTACCCCAATTTTGAATAAAGTAAATGCGTTAATGAATGTTCGAACATCTTCAAATGAAGCGTCCCTTATTGAGAAGCTGAGCAGACCTGAGAATCCCTTCATCTGATTCTGAACGATTTTCTTTGTTTCTCCTGTAGCTTGACTTGGATGAAAAATATGTTCGACTTCAGGTTGATGAAGCAGGTATGCTATTACATCTTTAGCATTCTCCCAATGTTGTTTCATTCGTACGGGCAATGTGCTTAATCCGCGAAGGACGAGAAATGCATCATTAGGACTTAATACGGACCCTGTCAGCAAAAAGCCCTCTTCAAAAATTCGGTCTATAGTTTTTCTATTTCCAGCTACAGCACCACCAATAAGATCGCTATGTCCACCAATGTATTTTGTTAAAGAATGCAACACCAGGTCTATCCCAAATTCTAGTGGTTTTTGGAAAAGCGGTGTAGACCAAGTGTTGTCAATTACCGTTACTATGTTGTGTTGTTTAGCAAGAGTAGAAATCGCTTTCAAATCAGCAACATCCATTAAATTGGTACTTGGACTCTCGAGATATATGACTTTAGTGTTTGGTTTAATGTCCCGCTCGATATCCGATTTAACTGGATTGCTATGGTCGTATGAAACCCCATATCGATGAAGAAAATCAAGTAGTTGCCGCGTTGGACCATAAATTGTATTGAGGAAAAGGACATGATCCCCTTGTTGAAGTAAGGTTAGCATTGTGGCAGAGATAGCACCCATTCCAGAAGCAAAACATTTGCATTCCTCCGCACGCTCAAGTGTGGCAAGTTTTATTTCGAGTGCTCGCACGGTAGGATTTACACCTCTGCTGTAAACAAAATTCTCCCTTTCCTTTTGGTGTACTTTTGTAAACGTTTCAAAATCAGGCTGGGCAAACAAGCTTGTTTGAAAAATTGGGGTGGCAACTGCGCCATGGTATTGACCGTTCTCATCAATGGTTTGCATACAGATCATTGAATCCGAATCTTCCATTTGAAATCCCTCCAGTGTGAAATAAATGAATGCGTTTATTCTATCACACTGTCATGCTGTATGATAGGTTGAGTGTGAAAATGTTTACAATGAATTCCATGATGCTTCTGTTATACTTTGACTAATGAACAAAAAGGAGCGGTTGGTGTGAAAGCAGTAAAAAAGCAACGGTTGCCGGAGATGGTGGCTGAAGAGCTCGTTCAATATATTCGGAGCAACAATCTTTCAGCAGGCGAAAAGCTTCCATCTATTGATACGATGGCTCGAACATTCGAGGTCGGTCGATCGACTTTAAGGGAAGCTTTGCAAATTCTTGAAGCAAGAGAGGTTGTATTCATTGAAAACGGTAAAGGCACTTTTGTCCAAAAGGTAGCACCATTTCTTATACAAACACGGTTTCAAATAGAGAACGAGACGAGCTTTTTGTTAGATGCGTTGGATGTTCGAGAGGCGCTCGAAGGCAAGGCAGTTCAACTGGCTACCATGAAAGCAACGGATCAACAAGTGGCTGAGCTGTCTGCTTGCTTAACGGTTTATCGACAAAGCATTCGAGAAAATAGAAGAGACGAAGCAAATCAAGCAGATGCCAAGTTTCATCACCTGATTTACCATATCGCAGACAATAGTTTGCTTGAGAGTATGATCGATTCCATGGCAGTACAGTTTGATAAATTCTGGGACGAACCCTTTGGCAAGTCAGATATTTTTGATAGCAGTTATCCTTATCATGAAACCTTGCTTGATGCAATACGAGCAAGTGATCAAGAGAAGGCTGTTTCGGCATTTCATCAAATTATTGAGTCCGTGCGTAGCTCCATTTTGGCTGTTAGTGAAGAAAAAATAGAAACGATTGAATAATAGAAAGTTGTCGACTGCCTTTCATACAAAAGAAGCGTACCATGTTGACTGGTACGCTTTTAGGACGTGTCTTAAAACTCGCTCAGAGGCAGCTATCACCACCTTTTCGTCCCCATCTGCGTTCCCGGTACGCCTGCGAAAAAGCGCCTTGCTTGGAACGAAAATTCGGCAACATCTGCTCCTTTCTGAGTTCTCAGGCACACCATAGGCTTGAATTAATTATGTTTGGTCTTCCGATGTAATGTACGTTTTGACTTCTGGTGGAGTGTACTGTTTAAAACGCTCGATTAGCGTTTCGGGCTGATCTTCAAAAAGCGCGATTGAACGATAGGTATCCGAAAGAAAGGCCTCTTTCGTCATATGATCGAACAGCTTTTCCATTTGATCGTAATACTGATGAATGTTTAAAAATCCACATGGCTTTTGATGTAAACCAAGCTGAGCCCATGTGAACACTTCGAAAATCTCTTCAAGCGTTCCTGGACCTCCTGGCAAGGCAATAAACCCATCGGAAAGTTCAGCCATCTTTGCCTTTCGCTCGTGCATGGAGTCGACGACAATCAATTCAGTTAATGATGGATGGGAAATTTCTCGCTCATCAAGAAAACGGGGCATCACACCGATCACTTTTCCTCCAGCTTGCAAAACTTCATCCGCTACGGTTCCCATTAATCCCACACTCGCTCCTCCATACACGAGCGTGATGTTTTCTCTTGCAAGCGCTTTTCCAAGCGCGACGGCCCCTTGTTTATAAGCGTCTTTCGCACCAAGCCTTGACCCACAAAAAACGGCAATTGCTTTCATCGACATCTCCTCCAGCCTGTCATAATCAATTCCTTCCTAAGTATAAAGAACGATACAGCAAGAGTAAATAACGGGAAAAATTTGATGAGCACTACGGCAAAGCTTCTGACATGCTTCGTAAGATTTGATACAATAAAGAGAGATGGTTAAGAGGGGGGAAGGGGTATGAAAAGACCGATTTGGAAACGCATTCTTGTTGGTGTTATCGCAGGTACAATATTTTCATTATGGATCGCTGGCGTATTTCTATCTGTGTTTGAAAGTATTGAATTACCCACAGAGGAAATGCTAAATGAGATCACTTTTGGATCAATGTTCATTATGGCTATGTTCTATGCACTACCAATCTTCTTACTGTTAGGTGTGCCTGGTTCCATCATTGTGGACTCTTGGCTCCAAAAGCGGAACAGTCAATGGAAAAATGTGAAGCGTATTTTTATAGGGTTTCTGACATATGCCATCGGGGGGATCGTCGTTGGTGTCATTTCCAGTGTCATAATAGTTTTCCATCCACAGGCCGCGCTACTCGGTGGGATTTTAGGAACATCTGGTGGGATTGCGTATTGGGGTGTGCTCCAGATTGTGAACTTTATTGGTGCCCGAAACGAACCAGCCGTCTGACGTATAGTGAAGGCGATTCCTTTTGCATAAGCTCTCACGGTCTTTAAGCATCCGTAAGATGTAGGATCGCTTGACCGGTTTGTTACAATGTAGGGAATAAAACGTGTGTGAAGGGTGATTTAAATGGCTGATGTAGTCGTTTTTACAGTACTGGGACTTTTTTTAATTGTGACGATCATTTTCATCATTAACGACTATCGTAAAGCGAAGCGTGAAGGCAAAAAAGAATAGCTTTCCTATAGAATGAATGACAAAGGTTGGATTTGGGAAAGGTAGGCGAAAACTGCTGGGAGGTTTCTAGCGAATGGAATTGCCTTTTATCCAAACCAACATTTGGGATGCATTGATCGCCGTGCCGCTCGTTTTGGTCGTAACGCAGCTGTTAAAGGTGGTCATTTTCATCCCAAGGGTATTTGTCCCAACCATCGCAACAGTTCTAGGTGTTCTTGTATCGCTCATTTATAGTCATCCCCATGATGTGGCAGCTGGTCTTTTTATGGGATTTTTTTATGGCAATGCTGCAGTTGGCGTCTACGCCAGTTTAAAAACAAGCTGGCGTGTGTTTCGCCAAGAAGAGCCTATGCGCTCGGAAACAGAAAACTAGAGAAATACATAAGGTAGAGGTTGTTCGTATGAAGATGATTTCTTGGAATGTGAATGGATTAAGAGCTTGCGTAAAAAAAGGCTTTCTGGACTATTTTGCAGCTATGGATGCAGATGTATTTTGCGTTCAGGAAACAAAGATGCAGGAAGGGCAGCTGGAATTGGAGCTGCCAGGCTATAAGCAATATTGGAATGATGCAACGAGGAAGGGCTATTCAGGAACAGCCGTGTTTGTGAAAGAGGAACCTATGTCTGTTCAACGAGGCTTAGGAGAACAGTTTCCGGATGATGAAGGCCGAGTAATTACACTCGAATATCCTCAGTTTTATATCGTTACGATGTACACGCCTAACGCCAAACGTGATTTGTCTAGATTGTCTTACCGATTGGCGTGGGAGGATGCTGCAAGAACGTATCTTTGCAACCTCGAGCTACAAAAACCAGTGCTTCTTTGTGGCGATTTAAATGTTGCTCATCGTCCCATTGATTTGAAAAATGATCGGGCAAATCGAGGGAACTCAGGGTTTACTGACGAAGAGCGTGAAAAAATGACGGCTCTGCTGGAAGCTGGTTTCGTCGATAGCTTCCGTTATATGAACGGGGATGAAGATGGGCATTATACATGGTGGTCTTATATGGCTAATGTACGTGCACGGAATATTGGCTGGCGTATTGATTATTGGCTTGTCTCAGCTCAGCTGGCTACAAACATTCAAACGGCAGCCATTCATCCAGAAACAGTAGGGAGTGACCATTGCCCTATTTTGCTTGAATTGGCTTTTTAAATCATAGAATAAGTGTCATGATCGTAAGGCAATTTCTTCAGTAACCACACTTGCAAGATCAGCGTTGTCAAAGAGGGAAAGCACGCCAAGCACTGTCTCGTCTGAGATTGGCCCAGCTTCGGTTTTTGGGACAGTGTTTTTCAGTGCTTGCACCAATTCAGGGTTGTCCTGCTGTTTTGGGTAGGCTCGTGCGTAAAGTTGTTTGGCATCTAAGTCATGATTGACGCACCATTGAGCAAACACAAGAATCATCATTTGCTCATCCTGTCTGAATTGTTTAATAATATGATCCTCAAGCTGTTTTTTATCCAAAACAATCAGCTCCTTGCAATCGAATGTACTTACTGTACCCTTGCTCCTTCCTTTTGGTCAATATATTATTAGTTCTAATGATGGTTAGTCGCTGTTTATACGTGAAAAAGGACACTATAGCATACAAAACGATATCGAGGGGTGACGGAGATGACAAGTTCATCAATTGATCTGAACAAGAACGGAATCATTTTCTATGATGGAGAATGTTCGTTCTGTGATAAATCGGTTCAGTTTATTATGAAGCGTGATCCAAAGCGATATTTTTATTTTGTGTCGCTTCAATCAGCGTTAGCTGCTCGTTTGCTTGCGGAATATCCCAACCATGAGAGACCCGATTCCATTGTGTTATTAGAGAAGAAAGGGATGTACACAGAGTCAACGGCAGCCTTGCGCATTTGTCGCCATTTAAAAGGGGGATGGAAACTGTTGCTTGCACTGATTGTCCTTCCAAAACGGCTTCGTGACGCTGCCTATCGCTGGTTTGCGAAGCACCGTTATCAATGGTTTGGTCAAGTTGATGCTTGCCATCTTCCATCACCTGAAGAACGAGCTCGTTTTCTTGAGTTGGGGTAATACAGGATGAAGGAATTGATTATCATCTCGCTCTAGCACAATAGTGGGAAGTTTGAACAAAGCACAATTCTTCTAGAAGCTCTTCACGAATTTGTTTCTATCCGGCGTAATATCAAAAATAAACATTGTATTGGGAAACAATGAGTTCTGTGTTATACTGTTCTTAACAAGTGGAAACACTAATAAAGCCACAAGTGCTACTAACACTTGTGACTTACAACAACGATTCCGTAATGGATCGGCTAAGGACGAAAAGTAATCCGCCAGAGCGCTCAACTCATGGGGTGGATTACTTATTTTTCTGTGTTAACAGAAAAATAAGCGTACCAAACGACAACATTATTGTAATCACTAATTCGATTACTTTTAAAATCACCATGATGATCTGGTCATCTTGTCCACACCCCCTTTCTACAAGGAGTGCCGATCCACCCGTGAGTACCGTTATTGTTAACTAATTATACTATATCTACGACAACAATTAAGCAATGTTCCATAGATTCTCCCACCATCTATATAGCTGAAACGACTAAACGGCCTCGCTCCTATAAGAATATAGGAACGAGGCCGTTTAGCATGGCGTTGGATGCAGTTCAGTGTTTGTGTGAAGTAAATTCTTTGTCCAGGACTTTGCATTTATAAATAACGACTAAATCGCTTTTCAAGACCATCCTGAAAGAAGGCCATGGCAGAACAAACAACCCAGTAAATAATCGCGACGACGATGAGAGCGGTCATGAAATCGAATTCCTTCGCCCCGAACACACGGGCTTTGTGGAGGAGCTCAGGTACAGTAATCATCGCCGCAAGCGAGGACGCTTTCGTTAAATCAAGCAAGACATTAAACAATGGAGGAATGGCGACTCTTGTTGCCTGTGGCAGGATAACGCGCCGTAGTGTTTGCCAATACGTAAAATTCAACGCGTGTGCCCCTTCCCACTGTCCTTTGTCAATGGATGAAATGGCTGAGCGGTTAATCTCAGCAATATAGGCAGCGCTATTAATGCTGAATCCAATGATCGCTGCTAAAATGGCTGTGAATTGAATGCCAATGACTGGAAAGCCGAAATACAGAATAAACAAGATAACCAAAATCGGGACACCGCGCATAAATGAGATATACAGTCTGGCTGGCCAGCGTAAAACCGCTCGATTTGAGGAGCGTGCTAAAGCAATAAGCAGACCAAGCAAAAGCCCGAAAGCCATGCTAATCAGTGAAATCAGTAGTGTAAGCCCCATACCTTGAAGGATATAAGGAAAGGCCTCCACCGCTAACTCAGGGTCAAACAGATTTGTCCATTCGATATCACGCATATGCGTTTATTCTTCCTCGAAATTGATATCAGGTTTCTGTGACACATCGGCTCCATCAAAAAATTGCTTTGAAAGCTCTGTGACCGTACCGTCTTCAAGCATGGATTGAAGAGCTTCATTCACCTGCTTAATTAATTCCTCATTGCCCTTCTTCATAATAACGGCCTGATCGTTTGGCAAATAGAAGAGGTCAGGGTGTAGTACGATGTCGAACTGAGGAAAGGCTTTTAAAGCGAGCGTTTGTAAATAATAGTCGTTTAAGATCACGTCTGTTTGATTGTTATCAACATCACGTAAGTACACGTCGTTTGTGGCGTTATCATAATAGACAGCTTCTGCATCATATTCTTCTGCCAAATTCATGTAAATGGATGATGCGGCGCCTGCTGCACGTTTCCCTTTTAAATCCTCTAATGTTTGAATGCCTGACAAATCTTCTTTCCGTACGATGGCCCCACCATATGAATATTTAATTGGCAATGAATAAGCAAACTTGTCTTTTCGATCTTCCGTGATCGTGATGTCGTTGGATGCCATATCCACCGTGCCATTTTCAACAGAGGGTAGCATGCCATCAAACCCCATTTCTACGAATTCAACGTCCAAGTCAAGGCGAGAAGCCATTTCACGTACAATCTCCACCTCATAGCCAGTTAACCCGTCGTTGTCATCATGATAAGAGGTAGGATAAAGCGTGCCAGAAGTCGCTACTTTAAGAACGCCTTCATTTTTAATTGTGCCCCAGGAGGACTCATCCTCTGAAATAATCGAGCAAGCGGACAGCACGAGCAAGAATGCAGCTACTGTAAGCATACGTGCCAATGGTTTATAGTGAAGCAATGTAAAAACCCCCTCTTTATATTGGTCAAGCACTAAAGTCTATCATCGTTTTTGAGTATCGCATAGCAGCAAGGTATTATCAATAAATCAATGATGAAATGGATATTGTCATTTGATTCACATAATTTGATTAAATGCTTGTGGAGGGAATATAAACAGTAAAACAAGAGTATGAAATTGTGGTAAAATATCCCTATGAGAAAAAAGCTTCCATATACAACATCGACTCGATTTGAGAAATAAAGGAGACAGCATAATGCCTTTTACTTTTGGCCATCCGCTTTATGCATTGCCAGCGAAATATGTGAGCCCACGCTATGTTTGTTTGACAGGGTTAATTTTAGGGAGCATGTCTCCCGATTTTGAGTATTTTATTGCACTTGAACCATTTCAATCGATCGGGCATTCGTGGGAAGGACTGTTTTTGCATGCATTGCCTATCAGTATTATTCTAGCCGTTGTTTTTCACTTTCTTTTGAAACGTCCACTTGCGCTGCATATGCCTTCTTGGGGACAACTCGACAGCCGTTGCCTCTCAATCGCCAATAAGTCGAATTGGCGATTAACTGGAGTTCGAAGCTGGCTTGTCTTTCTACTGTCAGTCATCATTGGATTCTACTCACATCTGTTTGTCGATGCCTTTACGCACCAATCTGGCGTATTTGTCACCAGGATAAGCTTTCTTCAACAAAGCCTTGCCGGTGTTCCAGTATATAAACTTCTGCAACACAGCTTGTCGTTACTAGGGTTGTTAGGTTTGTTTCTTTTATTTCTACAACAGATCTTCAAGCAACGAGTAAAACCGACGTCAAATGATCTCTTACCCAGCCGAGAAAAATGGATATTTTGGGGAATAAGCACGCTAGTCGCTTTCCTGACACTCATCCTGAAGATATGGTTTTCAGACAGTACCAACCTGATTGGGATAACGGTCGTGTCTTCGATTTCAGGGATGTTTCTTGGGATTGTTTCTGCGTCTTTATGGTTTTTGGTGAGACGAAGGAGGAGTGAACTAAAAGATTAATTTAACTGTGTTGAGAAAAGATCTACAGTTGTACGTCTTTGTAGGAAAAGTTTCATAGGGTGCAGTGGTCAATCTCTGTCAATTAAGTAGGAATGAGAGGGCTGCTTCGGAAATCATTTTCAAGATTTCCGAAGTAGCCTCATTTTAGTGCGCACGTTTATAGTACGTCAGAGCCAATGCTAATGCCAGCACCGAGCCTTTAACAATATCCATAGAGTAATAGGGAACAGACATCATAATGAGCCCGTTTTGAAGTATACCTATAAGAATTGCACCAGCAAATGTACCAAGGGCATTCGGTTTTCCTGCCCCTAAAAAGGCGTATCCAATAAAGGCGGCGGCTACTGCATCCATTAAATATGGCGACCCGGCATTAATTTCTGCACTCATCACTCGTGCACCAAGCATAAGTCCACCAACTCCTGCGAGCAACGCAGAAAACATATATGCAAACAGGCGATATTTGCTGACAGGAATACCAGTCAGTTCAGCAGCTTCACGATTGCCGCCTATCATGTATAGAAAACGTCCTTGTTTTGTATAGGTCAATGCAATGTGAACGACAAGTACGATAATCAGCATAATGATAATAATCCACGGAGCTTGGCCCAATGTGCCAAAAAGAGTAGGGATTGTGCCTTCAGCATAGCTTCCATTAGGCATAACCATATTCTCTGAAATGGTAGCCCCACGTGTATAGGTCAGTGCAACGCCTTGGAAAATAAACATCGTTGCTAGCGTCATAAGCATGTCCTGTATTCGGAATTGAATAACGAGAAAGGCATTAATTGCACCAATGAGCAAACATGCCAATAGCGTGACTCCTATACTGATTCCAAGACCTTGTCCAAACCACACGAATAAAGATAGACAAACGGCGTTTGCGATGGATGCTGTTGAACCTATCGAAAGGTCAAAACCACCAGCTGCAAGCGAGATGGTCAAACCAATCGCGATGATCGTGACAATGGAGATTGATCGAAGAATAGAAATCATATTACTGGCAGACAAAAAGCTTTCAGAGGCAAGGCTAAAGAAAATAATTAAAACAAAGATCGTCAGAATTGTTCCGTATTTATAAAAGAAATTGAAGATGCTTTGTGATTTATTATGCTCAGTGATATCATTTTTCAACTTGATGTTCCTCCAGTGCAGTAAAACATAAGCTCTTCTTCTGTGGTACCTTCTGTCTCAAATTCTTTAGTGATTTGACCATCATACATGACGTAAATTCGATGAGAGATTCCGATGATTTCTGATAGCTCACTGGAGGCATAGAGCACTGTTTTACCTTCTTTTGCAAGCTTACTTAAAAGGAGGAAAATGTCCCGTTTTGCTCCAATATCAACACCTTTGGTTGGCTCATCAAATAAATAGACGTCGGCATCAGCAAGTAACCATTTACCTATAGCGACCTTCTGTTGATTGCCCCCTGATAAATGCTGTAGATCTGTCGTGTCATTTGCTGCTTTTATTCCTAAAGAGCTGATCATATTACTTACGGCTTTTTTCTCGCTGACAGTATGTAGCCACAGACCGAACTTTGTAAATTTACCAAGCGAGGAAGCACTTAAATTATGACGAACGCTATCCTTTATAAAAATACCTTGTCGACGCCTTTCCTCAGGCACAAGTGCTATGCCGTGAGCAACTGCACTTGCTGGCGAATGTAAGTGAATATGTTTTCCATGAAGAGACAATTCAACAGTTGCATTGGGCGAGGCACCGAATAGAGCACGCAATACTTCTGTTTTTCCTGCTCCTACAAGTCCAGCGAGACCAACAATTTCTCCTTTTTTCAGATGGAGATTTACATCGTTTAACTTTCCAGGTTCTGAAAGATGGGTAACCTCTAATACAACAGTCTCTTGTGCCTTGGTTTTCTCAGGATATTGTTGCGCAAGCTTAGTTCCAATCATATGTTCGATCATTTTAGATTGTTGCATATGTTCAATCTGATCATGTGCAACAATCCGTCCATCCCTCATGATCGTTACTTCATCACAGAGTTCGTAGATTTCAGGCAGACGATGAGAAATAAATATGATGCCTACATCTCTTTTTGTTAAAGAGCGTACAAGTCGAAAAAGTCCCTGTGTTTCAGTATCACTTAATGGGGCAGTTGGTTCGTCTAACACAAGAAAACGACAATCCATCGTAACGGCTCTTGCAATGACAACCATTTGCTTCTCAGCAAGGGTCAGTTGACTTACAAGTTGTTTGGAAGAAACTCGAACATTTAATTCATCAAGTTTGTCTTGAGCATTCTTATGAAGCGAAGTCCAATGAACGAAGGATCTTTCATTCTTTTGATGCACGATTTGTTCCATCATAATGTTTTCTCCAACCGTTAATGTATCAACCAATAACGTGTCGACTTCCTGATGAACGACTTGTATGCCATTTCGCTTAGCGTCTCTAGGGGAACGAACTGCGATTTTGTTATCGTCTAGCTCTATGCTCCCTTTGTAATGAGAGTACGCGCCTGCAAGGATTTTCATTAATGTTGATTTTCCAGCCCCGTTTGCGCCGAGAAGAGCGTGTACTTTTCCTTGGTGTGCCTGTAAACTTACGTCTTTAAGAACATTAATGCCTGGAAAGGAAATGCAAATATCTTTCAAATGAAGGCTTGTCAACGTGATCACCTACTGTATTCAAGTGGATGACACTCCATAGCGGAAATTAGAGAGTCATTATTGGTTCTACTCTGTTTGATTGTAATAATCTTTAAGTGATTGCATCCACGGTTCTTGGAACGCATCAGTTTCTCCCCAACCAGGAAGGATGTCAGCTAAGTTGTCCATATTTACAGGGTTTTCAGAAGTTATAAGAGTCTCACGGTCAATGTTCGATGCTTCAAGATGAAACTCTTGTGGTGTTTCTTCTCCAGCAATTTTTTTGGCAACTAAACGCACGTTGACCGCACCGATCATTTTTGGATCTACAGCTGCAGTCGATACCCAAGCACTCTCATCCTCTTGCATCACCTGTAAGTCAGCATTGGAAACGTCTATCCCGTAGATTTTCACATCATCGCGACCAGCTTCTTTAATTGCACGGGCTGCACCGATAGCAAAGGCGTCCCATGTTGCAAAAATGGCATCTAATTCACCTTCAGGGTATTTTGTGAGCATGGCTGAAACGGCATTTTGTGTTTGAACACTTGTATCCTCTGCAGCAATCCCAAAACGTTCTACCTCTGTAAGGGAAGGGTATTCTTCTAAATATGTTTGATATACCGCATTTCGCCGAACCATTGGAGGGAATCCGTCAACCCATAAATAGGCAATCTTTGCATCCTCCCCTTCATTATCAATTAGATGATCGAGTGCAAAGGTGGCCAATGCTTCATCGTCTTGTGATGTAACCGTCACATTAGGAATTTCAGCAAGTTCCGGTAACGAATCAAACGTAACAACAGGGATCCCTTGGTCGGTAATCTTTTTCACATCGTCCACTGTGGCAGGATCATCTCCGTGTGAGAGAATAATACCGTCATACTCTTTTTCGAGAGCTTGAGCGATGGCATCATGAAACTTAGCTGAATCGCCATTAGCTGAAAATGTATCAACTGTGAAACCTAAAGATTCGCCTTCTGCCTTTGCACCAGCTAAATATTGAGCGGTATGATCGTCGCCTCCTATTTTACGAATGACCATCAAATGAACCTCTTCTTTATCTACTAATGATGAAGGGAGTTGGGATTTTACCTCTTCTGGAAGTTCTGATAGTGAAGTTGTTGATGAAGTTGAGCTCTGTCCACATCCTGAAATGATAAATGTAATTGTTAGCAAAAATGAGAATAAAATGCGATTTCTGATCATTATAATCGTTTCTCCCTTTTTATCTTAAATATAATCATAAGTAAGCCTATAGGAAAATTTATTAAGCGTCAATGACTTTTTTCCTAGGGTGTGTCTGAGAACTCAGAAGGGAGTAGATGTTGCCGAATTTTCGTTCCAAGCAAGGCGCTTTTTCGCAGGCGTACCGGACGTAAGTCAAGGAAAAGGAATGCAGATGGGGACGGAAAGGTGGTGACAGATGCCTCTTAGCGAGATTTAAGACACGCCCTAGAGTAAGAGGTTAGATTTTTATAGGGAGAACCATTTAAAAGAGCTTGCTATATTCTGTAACTAGAATAAGGTGAAGCATCGTCAAACACATAAAAAGACAGGTTGAGTGCTTCTCTTTCTTAAGACAAGTAAATGGAAATAAAATGCACCTTTTTTGCAGGCACGCTTAGATATCATTGGGTAAACCTAAAAACCAACGTTGTAGTTGCTTTTTATACAAGCTGCCATAAGCTCGCTGTCACCATAAGTGGCATAAGTTCAACATCGATTCGCAAGTACGACTCATCGTGTTTTCTTTTCACCCTACGGGTACAAGGGCAACATCGACTCGAGAAGACCTCGTCGTGTTTTCTTTGCCGCTGGAGTCTCGCTAGTAGCATCTTTAAATGATGGCCTCATTTTATGCTGTAATATGAATTAAAACGCAGAAACTAACCTCAGCGTAGTCAACATACGCAGACTCCTGCGGGAACAGCGCGAGCTGAAGATCCCGCAGGAAAGCCGCTTTTGCTTTCCGAGGAAGCTGAAGCCGTGCCCGCGGAAAGCGAAGTATTTTGACGAAGCAGTCGTTACTAATGGTGTGGAAGTCCACTTTGTTATAAAAGAAAATCTTTTCAAGATACAGGATTGTGAACATTAGCATTTTTTTTTACACATCTTTTCAAGATGTTAATCGATCAATTTCACCTTGCTTCACCTCAGGCACAGTCAACATTAAAAATATTTTTCTCTGAGAAAGTTGAGTTAATAGACCCAGGAAGTTTTAAAAATCTCTAAACCTTCTAAGCCATTTGACCGACAATCCTTATAGGGGAGGGGATTTAAGTGGACAGCATGCAGTTTTTAAAGATTCAACAAGTGGTCAGTGATATCGCAATTCAAGGTGCGACGGTCCTACTGATGATGTTTAGTGCAGGAATGATTGTGGGGTTATTATTACGTCCCCTTACGATGCCACATTTTGTGAAAAATTTACTGACTGGCATAGCTATTCTTGGAGGCTTGTTTTTATGGTCTCAAATCCCCTTGAAATTTTAATTATGAAAAAATGTAGGCTTTCAACAAATGATCACATTTGAAGCTGTTTAGACCTTGTTGGCTTCCTCCTTCTTCTGTACGCTACATGTAGGACGTACAAGGGGGAAAAAAAATCGTGGAAAAAGAAAACAACAACACGAAACAAGCACGGCGATCTGCTTTGTATAAATCCATTTGGCGTTGGCATTTTTATGCTGGGCTTATTGTGATGCCCTTTTTATTCATATTGGCGCTTACTGGGGGCATTTATTTGTACAAGCCTCAGATTCAAGAGGCGCTGTACCATGAGTATTACCATGTTGAGGCGCAGGGCGAAGCGATGGCACCGTCCGCTCAAATTGCGCTTGTTAAAGAGGAATACCCTGGCGCTATGATTAATCGTTATCGACCACAGGATAGCGAAGATCGTTCTGCTGAGGTTGGAATGATGAATGCTGGGGAAGCGACAACGGTATTTGTTGACCCTTACAATGGAACCATTCTTGGGTCAATGAGAGATGATCGGATGATTATGAACCAATTGGAAGTCATCCATGGGGAGCTAAGTGCTGGCACTCTGGGCGATCGAATTGTTGAATTAGCGGCTTGCTGGGCAATTATCTTAATTTTTACAGGTCTCTATATGTGGTGGCCGAGAAAAAAAGGCATATGGGGAACGTGGCTTCCACGCCTGTCAAAAGGGAAGAAGCTTGCGGCAAGGGATTTGCACGTCGTTCCTGCGGTCTGGATCTCTGCAGGTATGTTTTTTCTCATCATGACGGGCTTGCCTTGGTCGGGTTTATGGGGGAATATTGTTCAGGTTGTCGCCACGAATTCGGGTGAAGGATATCCGCCATCCATATGGGTTGGTGATGCACCAACATCAAATATGACCACAGGTGAGCTAGGTGACGTGTCATGGAATGCGGAGGAGCTTCCAGTACCGGAATCAACGCCGCAAGAAGCCGTCCCTGTATCAATTGATAATGTTGTTGCAACAGCACAGCAAAGAGATGTGTTTCCAGCCTATGATGTGTTAATACCAACGAGCCCTGAAGGTGTGTATACGATATCCACGTTCCCTCCACGCGCGCAGGATGAGGCGACCGTGCACATTGATCAGTATTCAGGAGCCGTTTTGGCTGATTATCGTTTTGACGATTATGGCATAGCAGGAAAGACGATTGCATTAGGGATTACGCTGCACCGAGGAACGCAATTTGGGTTGATTAATCAGCTCATCGGCTCTCTCATTTGCCTCGGTATTCTTGGAATTGTGTTGAGCGGCTTTTGGCTCTGGAAGAAGCGAAAGCCTGAAGGAAACCTTGGAGCACCAAAAGCACCACCAATATCGAAGCTTCGCTGGGTATGGTTACTCATTCTTTTCTTCGGTGTTTTTTTTCCACTCGTTGGCTTATCCATCATCATTGTCGCATTGATTGATTTTCTGATTGTCAAGCGAGTGCCTCGTTTGAAGGCGTTTCTGAATGCATAGGAGGGATGAATAGGATGAGTAAGATGATTGGTTCAAACATCATTATGGGGGTGATGCTCCTGTTCATTATAACTGGGTGCAGTCTTTCACCAGGCGTCGAAACGTTGTACACTCAACAGCCTCCTTTGGACACAGAGCTTTCAATTGTCGGTGACGTTCAGCCCGATCAGGAGGCGACAGTAGAGGTCATGGTGACAAACGGGGATGAACCGATTCAAGACGCAAAGGTTGTGTTTTCGGTTTGGAAGGAAAATGATCGGGAAAACGCAATTTACATGGATGGAGAGCCCGCGACGAATGGTATGTACACAGCTCTTCTTCCAGTAGGTACAGATGGAATTTATTATGTCAAAGCTGAAGCGACCGTCTCAGAGAAACAAACACTTACGCCGATCAAACGATTTGTCGTTGGTGACTTGAGTGAAGAAGAACAGGACACGATAGAGAATGATGAACAGGAGAATCATGGCGGTGGTGGACATCATCATTAATAAGTAAAGTCGTTCCCGAGCTGTAATGTAGCTTATGGGGCGGCTTTTTTCTTTGCATTTTTTTTGTGTGATGAATCCCCCTAAGACAGCGATTTCATTCAGTTTATGGTATGATAGGTAAACCAATTTTCAAAACGTTTGAGGTGAAATACATGGGGTCTCTGCTTCATTATGTACCTGAGGTTAGGAATGCTAGAGCAATTCAATTGCTAGCTGGTGGATTCAGTGAGGATACAGTCAGTGTAGTAACGATGGAGAACGGGTTAAAACTTCTCCTTAAATCAGGTCCGCTTGAGGGATTGTCACGAAAAAAAGAAGTGGCAGCTCACATGATGAAGTTAAAGCGTCATGGCGTACATTGTGCTGATGTGTTAACTGTTGATTCGTGTCCCGACCATAACCTTGCCTACACTTTGACCACCTTCATCGAGGGCACTACAATAAGAGAAAACATGCATTCACTGTCGACAAAGGAGCAATGGAACGCTGGGAAGGATTCCGGTGAAGACCTTATTCTTATTCATAGCTATGACGTATCAGTAGACCATCCTTCTTGGAAAGAGAGAGCGGTGGCAAAGCATCGTCGGTATGAAGTGGACTTTCACCGTCTTGGTTTGCACTTCACAAAGACCCAAGAGGTATTTGCCTTTATAGAGTCTCATCTTCACCTTATGAATGATCGCCCAAACCAATTTCAGCATGATGATTTTCATGTTGGGAATTTGATTGTTAACGATTCTACATACGCCGGAGTGATTGATTTTGATCGTTTTGATTGGGGTGATCCGTGGCACGACTTTACTAAGCTGGCCTTTTTTTCTCAAGAGTGCAGCAGTGCTTTTGCGGTTGGGCAGCTCTATGGATATTTCTCGGGAAATGAACCACCCGCAAATTTTTGGCCGTTTTACAGCCTGTACACCGCTATGGGAATCATTTCGGCAATGGTTTGGACGAATAAAATGAATCCTGAGAATGCGGCGGCCATGCGTCAACGAATTGATCGTATTTGCATAGAGCACGATGACTTTCGTTTATACAAGCCAAAATGGTTTACTCATTATGAGCAGGAATAAAAATCTACATTGCGTGAATGGTCCGTTGAACCGATTAATTAATAAGGTCTATGAGCATGTCCAAGTGTAGCTCGATGGTGGGGGAAAAGAATGAAGATCATACTTAGTTTTCTGAAAAAATATAAAATAGCGGCAGCGATGGCGTTGCTTTTAATGTTTTTGGAGCTTGCTGTGGAGCTCGTGCAGCCTTTGTTAATCGGTAAAATTATTGATGATGGCATTCAAGGGGACAATCTTGAGGCAGTCTACTGGAATGGAGCTGTGCTTCTAGGTCTCTCCTTTATTGCATTTATTGCAGGTCTCATCACGTCTTTTTATGCCGCCTATGCCAGTCAAGGTGTCAGTTATGATGTAAGAGATCAATTGTACAGAAAAATACAGTCATTTGCGTATCAAAATTTCGCTAAATTTCCAACATCCTCTTTGATCACGAGACTGACGAGTGATGTCACCCAAATTCAAAACACAGTTTTTATGGCATTACGGTTTGCCACACGTGCGCCATTATTTGTTATCGCGGGGACTGTCATGGCCTTTATTGTTGATTGGCAAATTGCCTCTGTACTGCTTCTTTTTATGCCAATTTTATGTGTGTTTTTGTATCACATCTTAAAGCGCGTTCGCTTACGGTTTCGATCGGTTCAAGATAAGATTGATGCCGTCAATACCGTGATGCAGGAAAATCTCGCAGGCATGAGAGTCATCAAAGCGTTTCTACGCCAAAAACACGAAACGACCCGGTTTAATTCTGAGAGCGAAAAGCTACAGCATCATACGGTCTCTGCACTGCGACTCATCGAAATTGCTATGCCAATAGCCATGCTGCTGATGAACCTTAGCATCATCGCCATTCTTTGGTTTGGGAATCTTCAGGTAGGTACGAATGACGCATCTGCAGGCGACGTCGTGGCCATTGTCAACTACGCCACGCGCATTATGGGGTCACTTTCAGCATTTTCAATGATTGTCATGGGCTTATCTCGTGCACAAGCATCTTCTGATCGAATTGCAGAAGTTTTAGAAACGGATGTAAACGTGGAGAAGCAGAGTGACGCTATCGCATCGAGTTCGTCTCACACTACGGCTGGTGAAATCACGTTTTCAAACGTTCATTTCCAATATCCGAATCAATCAAGAGCTGTGTTAGAAGATATTTCATTTTCGGTTGCTCCTGGTGAACGCATCGCCGTGATTGGGGCAACGGGTGCAGGGAAAACGACATTATTTCAACTCATTCCACGTTTGTATGACGTGACTTCAGGGACCGTCTTTGTGAACGGCGAAAATACCTTGGATCAAAAACTTGACGCACTCCGAGGCATCATTGGTTATGTCCCTCAGGAAGTCCTCTTGTTTTCAGGCACCATTTCAGAAAATATCGCATGGGGAAAAAATGATGCCTCCATCGACGACATTCGTGAGGCAGCGATGGCCGCACAAATTCACAGTACGATCATGAAACTGCCAGATCAATATGAAACCACGCTAGGGCAGAAAGGCGTCAACCTGTCAGGAGGACAAAAGCAACGACTGTCCATTGCAAGAGCTTTAGTCCGAAGACCGGATATTTTGTTGTTGGATGACAGCACGAGTGCCCTCGATGTAGACACCGAAGCCAAGTTACTGGATGCGCTTAAAGCCTATCAATGTACGACACTTTTAATCACACAGAAGATGAGTACAACCATTCGTTGTGATCGGGTGTTTGTCTTAGAAAATGGGAAAATACGAGGTACAGGTACTCACGAGGAGCTCCTCGCCACCGATGCTCTCTACCAGTCCATCTATGCCTCACAGGCTGGGAAGGAGGAAATGTCCAATGGCTAAGCGCATCATTGAAGAGCTAAAGAAACCATTCCAGCAACCAAAACCTGAACTCGATGCTTCACAGCAAACCGGTGGGGTCACCTCTGTTTTCGGTCAAGGGCCACACGAAAAAGGCATTAGTGATAAAAAAAAGAAGCCAAAAGACGTCAAAGGGACGCTGGCACGTCTATGGAATTATTTAGCGAAAACGAAAAACAAGCTATTTCTCGTTGTATTTATGGTGTTCATCAGCTCGGGTCTTGGTCTTTTAGGGCCGGTCATTGTTGGGTTTGCCATTGATGACTATATCACGAATAGGGAAGAGCAAGGATTTATATGGATGCTCGTGTCGCTAGGGTTCGTGTTTGCTGGGCAAGCAGCAGCAATGATGATTCATAACAATACGATGATTGCGATTGCGCAGCGCACGGTGTACCAGTTACGTACAGAGTTGTTCAATAAATTTCATAAGCTTCCCATAGCCTACTTTGACAAACGCCAGCACGGCGAATTGATGAGTCGTGTGACGAACGATATTGAAAACGTCAGCAACACGCTAAATACATCGTTTATTCAATTGTGTTCGAGTGTGTTAACACTTATTGGCACAGTCATCGTTATGCTTGTGTTAAGCCCTATCATGACGGCTGTCACAATGACGATTATTCCTGCAATGTATTTTGGGATGAAATGGATTACGAAACGAACGAGCGTACGCTTCAAGGCTCAGCAGCGTCATCTAGGGGAAATCAATGGATTCATTGAAGAGACCTTATCTGGACAACGTGTCATCAAAGTATTTTCGCAAGAAGAGCGAGTTTTGACCGAAATGACCGAAAAGAACAACGTATTGAGAATCGCTGGCTTCTGGGCTCAAGTGTATTCCGGGTTTATCCCGAAGCTGATGAATTTTCTAAACAACGCTAGCTTTGCGCTCATCGCTGGGGTAGGAGGGTTCCTAGCTTACCATAATCCAGAGATCGTATCGATCGGTGTCATCGTCATTTTTGTGGAGTTTTCGCGCCAGTTCACACGTCCATTGAACGACCTTGCTAATCAGTGGAACACACTGCTGTCGGCCGTGGCTGGCGCGGAGCGAGTATTTGAAGTGATGGATGAGGATAACGAAGCGAAGGGCGAAACAAACGCGAAAGCCATGGATGAAGTGAAGGGAGACGTCACGTTCCAGCATGTCACATTTTCCTACGAAAAAGAAGCTGGGCATATCATACATGATGTTTCTTTTAAAGCAAAAGCAGGTGAAACGGTGGCTTTTGTCGGCCCCACAGGAGCTGGGAAAACAACGATGATTAATCTCCTTGCTCGTTTTTATGAAGTGGACGATGGAGATATATTGTTAGATGACCGGCCAATCGAATCGATTACTCGAGAGAGCTTGAGATCTCAACTGGCCTGTGTGCTTCAGGACACATTTTTGTTTACAGGGACGATCCGAGAGAACATCCGCTATGGGCGTTTAAATGCAACAGATGAGGAAGTGGTGAATGCGGCCATTTCGGCAAATGCGCATGACTTTATTTCAAAGCTCCCCCAAGGCTATGATACGAGGATCTCAAGTGAAGGAGGAGGCATTAGCCAAGGCCAGAAGCAGCTGTTGTCGATAAGTCGCGCCATCCTCGCAGACCCTAAGCTGTTGATTTTAGATGAAGCTACTTCCAATATCGATACGGTGACGGAAATTACCATTCAGGAAGCGCTTGGGCGGTTAATGGAAGGACGTACAAGCTTCGTTATTGCCCATCGCTTGAATACGATTCGAAATGCTGATCAAATCATTGTGCTTCAAGAGGGTGAAATTACCGAAAGGGGAAGTCATGACGAGCTTTTAGCTGCCAATGGATTTTACGCCACATTGCATCATAATGCTCTTGCAGGTGTCTCCGGTTATGCTGATCAAGCTCGTGCATGATGCACCAATTAGGGGAAAAGAATTTTGAGCGTCGTATAACATGCCTTCCCTCTCAAGCGACCAATTAATTGGTCGCTTGTCTTTCATTCTGTGCTTTGACAATATTCTTCTGATGTGTCTTTTTCATTGCATCGTAAAAGGGAAAGGTTTCTCTAAGCTGATTTGCCAATGCTTCGTCTGCATGTGGGAGCCTTTGCAAATAGTCATGTGCAAACAACATTCGGAGCTCGGCTTCTTCTCTCGTTTTAGCGAGATGCCCATGACCGGGAATTAACATGGTCAAATCAGACTGCTGAAACAACTGCATTGCCTTTTCGACTGTTTTTACATACGCACTATAGGAATCTTCAATAAAGGGAAACTCAACATTTGAAAAATAATCTCCAGCGACAAGGAGACCAGCTGTTTTATCGACAATAAACAACCCATCCGCGGTATGGCCAGGGGCGAGATAAAACTGCAGTGTACGATCTTCTAGATGTAGCTCTTGCCCGTCCACCTGAATGGGCAGATGAATGTCAGGGTACTGGACTTGGTAAGGGCGTTGGAGGTAGAATGTGTTGTCAAAGGCAGAGATTTCTTGAAGAACCTGTTCTTTTTTCGTGCATGTGGCAAACGTTTGAGTGGCAATTGTTGTGGCCTCAGGAAAAGCACCAGCTCCAAGAATGTGGTCAAAGTCATTGTGTGTGAACACAAGATACAGCTCTCGGCCGTTCAAAATGGTATCGACATACTGCCTGATCGCTTGAACTTCTTCTGGAAGCCATGTTGGGTCAATAACGACGACAGCATTGCTCATTTGCATGACGGTGCTTGTCGTGCAGTAGAGGGCACTTTGAAAAACACGGAGTCGCCCATCTTCATATTGAATCATAACCATCACTGCCTTTTTCTTTTGATTGTGTCAGAGAAACGATTTAGTCGCAAGTAAGAACATAAAAGGCATTGTCCGACATCTATTTCGCATGCTAGACTTGAGCATAGAGTACATAGGAAACGATAAAGGGAATGGTTGAATGAAAGCAGAACAAATGGAACAGGCACGTCAGTTGCTTCAGGAAATCTACGGATACGATTCGTTTCGCCCCGGACAGGAACAAGTGATTCAGCAGGTGCTCGAACGAATTGATACGCTAGCAGTCATGCCGACTGGGGGAGGGAAATCGCTTTGTTATCAGCTACCTGCACTTCTCCTTGAAGGCGTGACCCTTGTCATCTCACCATTGATCTCACTAATGAAGGATCAGGTCGATGCCTTGCGAGCGCTCGGAATAAAAGGCAGCTACATCAATAGCACGTTAGCGCGCCAGGATGTGACTGATCGTCTCAATGCAGTCTCAGCAGGCGATATCGATCTACTGTATGTTGCGCCTGAACGCTTAGGAGATGAGCGGTTGCGCCGTGCACTGATGCAGGCAGGTCTTGCATTTGTTGCTGTGGATGAAGCTCATTGCTTATCACAATGGGGGCATGATTTTCGTCCCAGCTATAAAGAAATTCCAGCATGGATTTATTCCTTTCAGCCCGCTCCCTCCGTCTTGGCGCTCACTGCTACTGCGACGCCATCGGTTGCTGAAGAGCTGCGAAACGCCTTTGACATTGCACCTGACCATTCCGTTGAAACAGGCTTCGCTCGTGACAATTTGACGTTTCATGTCGTTAAAGGTGCGGACAAGGCGACTTACATTGATCAGTATGTGAAACGGCGACAACAGGAGGCCGGGATTGTTTACACAGCCACCCGCAAAGAAGCCGAGGCGCTGCAAAAATCGTTGCAACGAAAAGGCGTACAGGTTGGGCTATACCATGGGGGCTTAAGTGAGGAAGAGAGAAGGAAGAACCAGGAAGATTTTCTCTACGATGAATGTCAAGTGATGGTCGCAACGAATGCCTTTGGAATGGGGATCAACAAATCCAATGTGCGGTTCGTTATCCATGCCAGCATGCCGGGCAGTGTGGAAGCGTATTACCAGGAGGCGGGTCGAGCAGGGAGAGACGGCGCCCCAGCAGAATGTCTTCTGTTGTTTTCTGCCCAGGATGTGCGTACGCAGCGCTTCTTTATTGAACAATCCGACGCTCCACAAGATCGAATCGAAGCCTTGTATGGCATGCTTCAGGACATGACGGGCTATTGTCATACCGATGGCTGCCTCGTGGAAAATGTACTTTCCTATTTTGGTGAGCAGGATGTGAGTGCATGTGGTCGCTGTGGCAATTGCACACGTGAAGGCGAGCGAATGGATCGAACCGAGGACGCGCAAAAGGTGTTGTCCTGTGTATTGCGTATGAGGGAGAATTACGGCAAGACGATGATCGCTCAAGTGCTTACAGGGTCACGAAACCAGAAGGTACTGCAATTCAAGCTTCATACCGTGTCGACGTATGGGTTGATGAAAGGAACATCAGCCAAGATCGTTCAGGGGTTTATTGAATTTTTATTGGCTGAGCAATACGTTCGTTTGACGCTCGATGAATTTCCTAAGGTGAAGGTTACGCCAAAGGGAGCTGAAGTGTTACGAGGGGAAAGACGGGTCGAGCAATTCATTGAAGCAAGTCGTCCAGCCGAAGTGTCGGACAAGCTCTTTGAGGTGCTACGCGCATGTCGTAAGCGCCTTGCACAAGAGGAAGGCTTGCCGCCATTTATGATTTTTTCCGATAAAACTTTACGTGACATGTGCGACAAACAGCCACATTCTATGGACGCCATGCTTGACGTTTCAGGCATCGGCCAGATGAAGCTAGAGAAATATGGAGAAGCCTTCTTAGAGGCATTGCAACAGGAAGAAAGCACTGCGAATTAAAGGTAAAACGTCTGGGGGCACTATGTGCCATCCAGACGTTTTATTTTTGGGTCTTTGCCAACCATCGTTTTGGGAAATGAATTTCGGTTGGTTCATTATGTGATATTATTTCCATTCGATAAATCTCCCCGGGGGGATATAATTTCGCTGGGAGGAAACGAATTGTATAAGGGACTAAAATCAATCTTTTTTAGAGAATGTGAAAAACACGCCAATTTGCACTAACGAACAAATGGCTTATCTATATTCATTTCAATAGTCTTTGATCGACCGAAGAGTAATTTTTAGCAAAAAGGGAGTACCCTCTATGAACCTCAACCAGATAAAGTTAAATTCTAACGCACTTAAACTGATCGCTATTGTTACAATGGTGATCGACCACACCTCGATTTGGCTTGTCGCACCTGGAACAACAATGGATATGATCACCCATACGATTGGGCGAATGGCCGCGCCGATTATGTGTTACTTAATCGCCGAAGGCTATTGTTACACGTCCAACATTCATAGATATATGAAACGGCTTTTTATTTTCTCCCTGATTTCCCATTTTCCATTTGTTCTGTTTTTAGGCCTTTCGTGGTGGCAAGGGACAAGCGTTATATGGACATTGCTTATGGGACTCGTCGCCTTGTATATTAGTCAGAGAAGTCGCCTGCCCCTTTTCATAAGAATTGTTTTAATCTTATTATGCTGCCTGTTCGCATGGACAGCGGATTGGAATTATATCGGTGTGCTATGGGTCTTGTTTTTCGGGCTATTCAGAGGGCGGATTCACCTGCAACTGCTTAGCTTTGTTTTAATAGGTACTGTTTTATATCTCATTCCAGGGATAAACACAATGGGCTTTGATTCTATTTTCCGCTTCGGTATTCTCCTCGTTGTTCCATTGCTTCTATTGTACAATGGACAAAAAGGAAAAAAATCAAAACTGATCCAATGGTCATTTTACGTGTTCTATCCCCTGCACCTTTTTCTTTTATATATTCTAAGTCATGTCGTATTTGGCTAACAGTTTTTAAAGGAGCGTATCAATGGTTTTGAATAGGAATAGAATATTCGCGCGTTTCATGGCGGTTGCACTTATCATTGGCTTACTGGCTGCTTGCTCAAACGGCACGGTTCAATCCTTACATAGCGATCGGGAACTCGCCTTGAGTCAAAAGAAGATTTCGGGAAGTTCGCTTGGCCAATCAAAAGACTATGACGGTCCATTGGAGTTGCCAATTAGAGGCGCAACGGGTTATGCCTCTATTGATTTAGCATTAAAAACTGAGCCAGGCGAATCAGCGCAGACAGAGAGAACGATGAAAGCAGGCACCGGATTTGAAATTCTAAACGAAGAGGGGGAATGGTGGTATATCAAACGAGGCGACGTCATTGGTTGGCTCCCTCATCACTATTGCTTTATCAATCTACCGGATGTGATTCCCTCCATTATTTATGACAACACGAATACGTATTCCTCAATGTTCACATCATCAGGATACGCCATTCCGAATGTGACGAACCAAATGCTGTATTCCGGTAAAAGCTATAACAAACGTCTTGGCAAAGAAGAATTTATTATGCCTGTGTTATATTCAATGTCGAAAAAAGTCCATGCAGCGCAACAACACGCGCTGGCGGATGGGAATTCATTAAAAATGTATGAAGCGTACAGACCGTATTCCGTACAAAAAAAGGTTGTAAATGAGTTAACCGCCTTGGCAAAGCAAGATGCTGCAGTTAAAGCAGGCATTAATACGCCACCTTGGGGAATTACGTGGTTTATCACAGACGGTGTGTCCAATCATCAAATGGGATATGCCATCGATGTTAGCCTTTCGAAGGTTAAGGCGACCTCTGAGACGACAATCGGTCATTATTCCGTGACGGAGATTACGGACTACACAGAATATCAAATGCCTACGCGTATTCACGAATTAAGTGGTTCGTCAGCCATTTTCACGCTTCCCGTTAACTCAAATTCACCGACGGCGTGGAAAAATGCGACGTATACATCGTCCATGAACGAAGCAGCCATTAACTTGCAACGCTATAGCACCGCTGCCGGACTGACCCCGCTGGCATCGGAATGGTGGCATTTTAATGATTTGGAGGCAAGGGAGCAGATTTTAGACCGCCCGAGTCAAGGGCACTATAGTCTAACAGAGGTTTACAGCTCCCCGCCTGTAAAGTAGAAGGTGGCATTGAGGAATCAGCAAGACATAAGGTATTCTTTTGATAACAAGTGATTTCCTTGCATCAGATGGTTGTTTGAAGGACGTAATCTTATAAATTCACTACTAAAAAACGACGTTTGCATAGTATGCAAACGTCGTTCTTATGCTGCCTGCCAATAAACGATTCCTTGATGGTTTTGGCTATCGAGCTCAATCGAAAAGCCGTGCTTCTCATAAAAATGGCGCAACCTGTCAATATGGTCCCAATCCCGTTTTGAGATGTTCCCCTGAATGCCCCAACAATTTTCTTGTTGGGCTTTTTCCTTCACATACTCCATACAAATCGAGCCAAGTCCTTGATTGGCATCCCCGCGAATATCACTGATCCAAAGAGACCCATCCTCCAAGTACTCGCCCATTAAGGAAAAGTCCCAATGGCCACGGTAAGCAGATTGACAGGAATGAAGGAGCAAATGAAACGTTCGTTCAACCTCTTTTATTGAAACAACGACCCATTGGTCATTTTTATCCTGTTCAAAGCCAATGACTTCCTTGTCGGTTTCTTTGGCGATGTCTTTTACATTTTGTTGAATGCGAAAAAGCTGAAACTCTACAGAGTCTTGAAGAGTTTCGCGAGACAATGTTGTCGTCATGAAATTTCCCCCTGTTTGGTACGCTCTCTTTTTACAAAGTCCACGCGACATATTACAGGAGATTGACATGAATTTCAACCTTTTAACTCCCTTTATTTTAGAGCTGAGAGCAGGAGAAACATGGGGCGCCGCGATTCTTCCTTCATCGTTGGCTGAGCCGCCATCATTTCTTTTGTTGGCTGCGGCTCCTGTATTTCTTTAAGCTGGAATCCTGCGGATAACAATGTATTGATTAACGTAGCTGAGGTTCGATGGTATTTGATCACATCGTTCGTCAAAAAGGAGGTATGACGAATGCCTTCCTCTTGGTAGTGATCGACCGGCCAATGGCGTATTTCACCTGCTTCATTGTATGTCCAATCCTGATCGGCCCTAGAAGTGAATATCGGGTGTTCCATGGAAAACACGAGAGCCCCGTCAGGAGAAAGCACACGATGGATCTCTTCGAACAGCGTAGCAATGTCCTGAACGTAATGAAAGGCGAGCGAGCTAATGACGACATCAAAGGAGCCTTCTTTAAATTTAATACTCTCCATGGAGGAACGGTGGTATTGAATTTTGTCATCGTTTGTCATCTCTTTGGCACGCTCCAACATTTTTTCAGAGATATCGACACCAACTACGTGCGAAGCGCCTTGTTCGCGAGCATAACGGCAATGCCATCCAAAACCACAACCAAGATCAAGGACTCGCTTTCCGTGCAGTTCTGGGAGCATTGATTGAAAAGCGTGCCACTCACCGGCGGCTTCTAAGCCTTTAGCAGACCGCGGCATTTGACTGTAGGCTGAAAAAAAGTCGGGTTGATCGTATTTGTTTTGTTTCACAAATCTCCACTCCTTCAAGAACTACATTTTTAAAAGAAGTATAGCATAGGGAGCACATTTGGTATTGCCGGTAAGCAGACAATGCTGTAAGCTATAGTTAATTTAATTTGACCGTGTAATTTTAATTATGGAGGAGTCTTTGTATGAAACCAATGTTTACAGTAACGACACACGCTCAGCTAAAATCGTTGGCAGATCCTTTGCGAGCAAAGTTGATGATGCGATTGATTGAAAAGCCATTCACTGGCCAACAGCTTTCTGAGATCTTTAGTTTGTCGAGAGCTAATATTCACTATCATTTGAAAGAGTTAGAGAAAAATCACCTTATAAAGATTGTGAGAAAGGAAGAGAAAAACGGCATTTTGCAAAAGTTTTATCAATCCGTCGCACGAGGATTTACCCCTTCAGCGGAATTATTGCCACATGTTGAGGAAGTTAGTGAAACGGCAAGACAGATGTTTTTTCAAATGACGGAACGAACCAAAGCCGTGCTTCTTTCGGCGCCAGAACAAGCGTTTGAATTAAAAGAAGACAGTGTGGATCCGAAAGATTGGCCATATGTCGGTTCAACGTGGCAAGTGTCCGTAACGGATGCACAATTTCAAGCATGGGTGGCAAAATACCATTCCATGATGGAGGAGCTAAGAGAGTTATCAAGGAGCCCAAAAGTCGCTTCTAAAGAAGAGAAAATCTATTACATTTCTACAATGGCTTTTGAAGTGGATGATCTCGTTCTGCAGGATATTAAAGACTTGAATGAAGAGTAAAAAGGCTAGCTAGATACCTGGGTGAATACCGCGAGAAATTAGTTTTTTCCTCTAGGTATTTTCTTTTGGTTCTATTGTTAAATTAATTTAACCGTTTCTATAAATTTACTTTAAGGAGATTAAAATGCTTCCCATCCTTCTAAACAAGAATGTTCTATGGTTGTTTATCGGCCGTCTCATCACAAATATTGGCGACAGCTTATACTATGTTGCATCTATGTGGCTTGTGTTTACACTGAGTGACAGCTCTTTTTATACAGGGTTAGCTGGTTTTCTCATTCTTCTACCGAAAGCATTACAGTTTCTCACAGGCCCTTTTGTAGATCGATGGGCGATCAAAAAAACACTGGTGATTACACAGCTCCTCCAGGCGGTGTTGATTTGCTTGCTACCGCTTGCCTATGCCGTGGATATGCTCACCGTCCCATTTATTCTAACGGTGATGCCATTGATCGCTTGTATTGAAGAATTTGCCTACCCAAGTCAAACCAAGGCGTTGCCTTTATTGGTAGAGAAGGAGAGACTCGTTGATGCCAATGGGTTGTTCTCATTTGCTTATCAGGGTGTGGATCTGCTCTGCAATGCCTTAGCAGGAATGCTAGTGATGCTGGTCGGTGCAGTAACGGTGTATCTGATAGATTCAGTCACTTTTGCCATTGCCGCACTTTGCTTTTCACTCGTGACCATTCCTGCGAAACGACGAATGACAACAGACAAACCGACGATGACGGCCGCTGCCAAATCGTACGCAAAAGACCTTAGAGAAGGATTTTCCGTCGTTTTTCGTTCATTTATGTATATCTTTTTGATCGGATCGACAATGGTCAATCTCTGCATCGGGATGTCGATGGCCGTTATGCCCGCCTTTTCGAGTAGCTATGGAGGAGCTGAGATGTATGGAGGGATGCAGGCAGCGATGGCAGGTGGCTCACTCATTGGTGCATTGCTCGGGTCTGTTTTAGGAAAATACAATATAGGGGTCGCTGCTATTCTATCGTTTTTCCTTGGTGGCGTGGCTTGGATGACGGCAGCACTTGTGCCGATTCCAACAGTCACGATCATTTGTTTCGCTTTGGCGTGGATTCCGATGGGTGCGGTCAATGTGCTGTTGGCAGGTGTCACCCAATCGATGATTCCGAACCGACTTTTAGGACGTGTCAATTCAGTCATGACGTCCATGAGTGTGGTGAGTATGCCCATCGGATCTCTTGCTGGAGGATATTTGGCTACATTGATGGGAAGTCATCTTCTATTCACCCTGTCCGGAACAGGGCTATTTGCCATCGCAGTTGTTTGGCTCCTGCATCCAACTTTGAGGCAGCTTCCAAAAGCCAAAGAGATGGAGCCAAGTACGTTCGGTTTTTGATTTAGTTGAGAAGATTTATGTTCCGTAGATAATCTTGACAATAGTGATGAATAACAAACAAAATTTCAAAATAGACGCCATCTATTCTTCAATGACGTATAACAAGGTCTCTGTTTTTGGAGAAAAATGGTTTATAATGGTACGAAAAGTGTACTATGTAATCTTGATAAAAGGAGTGAATAACGTTGAAGAGAACACTACTTTGTTTTATTGGTCTCATAAGTGTGTTCATTTTTGCGAATGTTCCAACCGCTTCTGCAACATATGTTAAAAAAGAAGATGTGCATATGAAACTGAATGAGGCCTATGTCATTTACTCGCACCAGACAATGCCGTATGTAGATGAACGAGATCGGACGCTTGTCCCCCTTCGACTCGTTGCTGACCTGTTAAAAGGCGCGGAAACCTCTTGGAATGAAAGCAAGCAAGAGGTTACCATTACGTTTAATGGTTTACGATTGTGATGCCAATTGGAGAAGCATGGATGACGGTGAATGGAAACCGTGTGGATTTGGACACGGAGGCTGTCGTAACGAATGACACGACAATGGTGCCATCGCGATATTTAGCAGAGGGTCTTGACATCAAAGTCACTTTGGAAGCAAAATACCGAAGGATTGGGCTGGAAAGTGAGATGTTTTTTAAGGAGAGCGAGCAATGGAAGCTGGAGGAGCTGCATAATCGAGACATGAGTTTTGAAGGCGAATTGGTGCCGTTAACAGCTGTGTATAGCGATGTTCCTTTCAGAGGGTTTCCGAATAGTGGGCGACTCAAAGTATACGTGGCCAATATTTCTGGCCAGGTCGTAAAAGAACATCAATTGCATTGGAGTGCTTTTAATTATGTAGGTCCAGACTCTTACGCATACGGGACGTTTGGAATAACCGATCCGATGGATGGAACAGGTCTTAATGAAACCGACTTGCCTTCAGGTGATGTGTTTATGCATCAGATCCTTAAAAAATCGTACGATACTTCAACATCTGGAAAACATAAATACTTGTTTATGCACTTCTTTAAATCCGATCATGAGTTTGCAGATAATTAAGCTAACAAGCGACCGCATGTTGCCGACATGTGGTTTTTTTGTTAGAGGTATAAGAGATGCTCAAACATCGTGCTAGCAGTTGATCAATGGGGAAACTTCCCATATGATGAAGGTAGCCATTTTTAGATTGAGATTGGAGAGGGAAGCTTTGATCACGTATATTGTCTTCGGCGCTGTATTCATGTTTGCCCTTTTTTGGGTGAACCTGCTCATCATGACGTTGATTGGAAAAACGAAGCGAGAGCGTTCCATTTCGTCGATATTCTTTTACACGTTGCTGCAGTGTGTTCTGATTATGGGTGCATTTGCAGTTCTGGATTTATGGATCATTTAATAAAGAAACGGAGGGTGAACGCATGGCATATGCCTTAGAGGAATCGTTAAAGCTTTTGCGTTTGAGGGACCGTCTAAGAAGTGGAGTTGGTTTACGAATGTGGAGGAAAGTGATGGGAGCTTCGGTATTTTAGAGGGGGATAGAAAACCTCTATGTAGAAAATGACCACTTGATCTAATTAGACGTGCGTTGTTATGATTAATTAAAGCTTCATTTTTGTTCATCTTGAAGATGTATCATTTTTAAAAAGGGAGCGGACGGTTTGTGGGGAAAAGACATTCAGATGCTGCTTGGGCTGCTGCAAAAAAACGCTGCCGCCTAAACGAAGCAGATATTTCGATGGCAAAAGAACTAGGCATGACTCCAAAAAGTTTAGAGAAAAACATTCCTTCACCGACTCAGCAATGGAAGGATCCAGTGAAAATCTGGGTACGTCGACTATATGAGGAGAAGTTTTGTCATGTTCTCAAGCCGAACAATTCATCAGCGACGAGAGTTAAGGATACTCACAAGACGCATAGCAAAGTCGAAGAAATTAGCATTGATGAAGTGCCTTTTTGATCCTTTTGCTTGGTTACATTCAAATTCAAAACAATCAGGGTAAGGTGTACATTATGTCAACAAAAAAAGAAAAAGTAGCCGAAAAGAAAAAGCAACTAAAAGAATTATCCCTGGCATTCAGCCAAGAGCATTTAAATAGCGAGTATGATGAAGTGATTGAAAAACTTATTGATAAAATGGGTAGAAAGAGAGAGGTTCCTTTTTTAACAGGTCGTATGGATATTTGGGCAGCTGCAGTCGTTCATTCTCTTGGAACAATTAATTTCTTATTTGACAAATCGTTTGAACCTTATGTGGCGGTCTCGGACATTTGCGAATTTTTCAATACAAAGCAAAGCACAAGCGTACAAAAGTCAAAAGTAATCAGAGACATGTTTAAAATGTCTTATTACGATAATGAATTTTCTACAGCTTCAATGAGTGAATCAAGTCCCTTTAACAGCATGTCAATGATGAATGGGTTCCTTCTTTCTAATGACCTTGTAAAAGATAAAGTCGTAGAATGGGAGGCCGAAGTTGCTAAAATCCTTGGCATCGATGAATTAGACCCGTCAAAAGATTATCATGATAGTGACATTTTTAGATTTCTGGCAGTTACTCCAGAAAGGCTTGAAACGTTTTATACATATTTACAGGACAATTTGTCATTTCCTTTTGACGCGATGTATGAAGAAGAGAATGGGCCAACGTCGGTTTTGCAAATGGATGTCACATGTGTTCAACTAAATCAAGATATAAAAATTGACGATATCTATGCGATCTTAATCGATGTGAAAATTGATGAAGGAGTAGTGACCCTTCCATTAGGATCAATGACTGTTAGTAGCAAAAATCAAAATGCAGATCTCATTGAGCTTTACAACCATTGGTTTTGGGTGTATCATTCCTAACCCATTATAAAGATTGGAGGTCTTATCCATGGCACATGCCTTACAGGAGTCGTTAAAGCTATTACTGAAAGAAGCGTTTGAGGGACCGTCTGAGGAGTGGAGTTGGTTTACGAATGCGGAGGAAAATGCCGGGATCTTCGGTATTCTTGAAGGGTTACCCGCAGAGAAGGCATCATTGTCAAGGAATGGATCAACCATTGCGGCGCATGCCGATCATGTGCGTTACCATATGTGGGGAACGAATGAGTTTTTGAGAACAGGCACATTCCCTGATATGGATTGGCAACAGAGTTGGCAAATCAATGCGGTCAATGAGGCAGAATGGGATGACATCAAGCAAGCTCTAGTAAAGGAATTCAACACCTTGCTAGCAGGAATCGATCAGGTGCAATGGGACGAGGCTCATGCGAATGAAATGCTGGGCTCATTGGCGCATGCAGCCTATCATCTTGGGGCGCTCAAGCAAATGATCAAAGCATGAACTAAATATCATGAATCTGAAAATTGACAATTTGTAATCGGTTTCATACGATGGAGACATGTATCCAACTAACAAACATTGGAGAGGTGTTTAAATGAAACGGTATATGTTTATCATGTCTTGCAAACCAGGCTCAGAAGTAGAATACGAGAAGCGCCATAAAGAGGTGTTTCCAGAGATGCTAGAGGCCCTGCAACGAAACGGTTTTCACAATTACAGTATTTTTATGGAAGGCAATACGCTATACGCTTATGTGGAAACGAATGATCTTGAAGCGGCGAACAAACGAATGGAAGCAGAGCCTGCCAATACAAAATGGCAATCGTACATGAGTGATATCCTCGAAATGGACGAGAACGGACAGCCGAAAATGAAGCTCATTCAGCATGAAGTGTTTCATCTCGATTGAGTCATAGTTTCTATTCAAAAGGGGCTGTCTCAAAAGCCCTTTAATGTAGAAAGCCTCGATGCTTTGAACAACTGCGTCGAGGTTTTTCGTGATTTAAATTCAAATGGGCATTTTAAGTGCACACTTCAATGAAGAATAAATTGATGTTGAGTTCCTACCTGCCAGTTGTAGCTTGTTTTTAATTGCCCATGTGATCATCTTTCATTCGCATAAAGGTCGTATCATCATCGACTTTCGAATAACGTGCTTAAAGAAGGTGAATAAAGCAGGCCATTTCACATCCGAGGGTGGGCTGTTTTTTCACTAATAGGTTTATCATTCGCTTGATGTTTACCACAAACGCATTTAAGCAGGCTTGTTATCGCATGCGGAAAAAGTAAAAGCATTTTATGCAGAAACAATATATTAGCGTAGTCAAAATACGTAGACTCTTACGGCAAAGAAAACACGACGAAGTCTTTTTGAGTCGATGTTGCACTTGTACCCTTTAGGGTGGAACAGCGCGAGCTGAAGATCCCGGAGGAAAGCTTTTGCTTTCCGAGGAAGCTGAAGCCGTGCCCGGCGGCAAAGAAAACACGACGAGGTCTTTTCGAGTCGATGTTGCGCTTGTGCCCTTTAGGGTGAAAGCGAAGTATTTTGACGAAGCGGTTAAAAAAGACCCCTTCACTGTTCACAGAAGAGGTCTTTTCTTTTCTAGATGGCGCCAAAGCGACTTCCCGCAGCAATGCCTTTAGGAGAGATCCGTTCAATCTCTTCCAAATCACCAGCCGATAACGTCACGTCCAACGCACCGATGTTTTCTTTTAGACGATCCAAGTGTTTGGTTCCTGGAATAGGGACAATGTGCTCGCCTCTTGAAAGGAGCCAAGCCAAGCTTAGTTGCGCTGCCGTACACCCTTTTTGATGAGCCAAGTCTTCAATCAAAGAAACAACGTTGAGGTTTTTAGCGAAATTTTCACCTTGAAACCTTGGAAAATGACGGCGATAATCGTCCAAAGGTAGATCCTCAAACGTCTTGATTTGACCGGTTAGAAAGCCACGACCAAGAGGGCTATAAGGGACTAAACCAATCCCTAGCTCGTTCAGTACAGGAATGACTTCATCCTCAACTTCCCTGCTCCAAAGCGAATACTCAGTTTCGACCGCAGTAATCGGGTGGACGGTATGCGCGCGACGAATGAGGTCAGCAGGAGCTTCTGACAACCCAATATACCGAATCTTACCTTGCTTCACGAGGTCAGCTAATGTACCGATCGTTTCCTCGATAGGGGTGTTCGGATCTGGCCGGTGTTGATAGTAGAGGTCGATATAATCAATGCCTAGACTATAGAGGCTGGCGTCTACCGATTTTTTAATATAAGCTGGATCCCCTTTTGGTCCTTGACTATGCGTTACACCAAACTTTGTGGCAATAATGGCCTCATCTCGTCGACCTTTTATGGCACGACCGACAAGTTTTTCATTGCCTCCAAACTGTCCAAGCAAAAAGTCGCCATAAAGATCAGCTGTATCAAACATCGTCACTCCAAGATCCAACGCTCCATGAATTGTGCGAACAGACTCCTCGTTATCAGGCATCAGCATCGTTCCGAGACCGAGGGCAGAAACTTCAAGACCTTCATTACCAAGCTTTCGTTTTGCAAGCATCATGGACTCCTCATTTCTATACACTTAAACGTTATATTTAGTCTAAATCACATCGATGAGGCCAGCCACACAATGCTTTTACTAGTAAAAAAATTACCCGTCAGCAACTATTTGGTCCGAAACGGGTGTGTAGATACAGATGTGAACATTTGCGTTTCCAGGCATGTTGACGAGTGAATGCATGTCATATGTCGTGAGGGAATTCGTATCGTCCATCTGTAAAGTCAGTCTGTTCACTTTCTTACCCTGGACATCGTATTGCTTCCATAATCGTTCAAATTCAGTATTGCTTTGGATTAAATGATTGACTGTTTCGTCAAACCACGGATCATCACGGTGCTTGTCATAATATGTACGGAAGACCGCAACTGAATAGCTTGTGAATTCCTCAATGTTTAGGATACGACGGCGCAAGACATCGTCTTCCATTAATAACTCAATGAAGTAACGCTCTTGGATGGGGATGGCGGAAAAGTCGGTCAGCTTTTCTTTTGCCGCCTTGTTCCAAGCGAGAATTTCCGTTCTTTCATTTGTGATATGCGCTGGATCTTCAAGTTGGTCGATCATCTTTTGCATCTGCGAAAAGGACATAGCCAACTCTTGGTCAGGTGTTTCAGATGTATGAGAGTCCCAAAGCTGAATTAAATGTTGCTCTTCGTCTGGGGATAGCTGTAATGCACGTGCGATGCTATCAATAACACTTCTTGATGGTGTCAGCTCTCGACCTTGCTCAAGCCAAGTATAGTAGGTCACGCTCACACCAGCCAGGAGAGCTACTTCCTCACGTCGTAGTCCAGGTGTTCGTCTTTGTCCCTGTGGTATAGGGAGGTTTACATCCTTAGGGGATAAACGTTCTCTTCGTGATTTAAGGAATGAGCCCATTACTTTTCTGGTATTGGAAATCATAGACCAATTCCCTCCTTGTGATGTGTTTTCAAATTCTTGACGGTGTATTCACGTACCTGGTTATCCCCCTGATTAAGTGAATAAATAAGAGTGAAAAAAACACCCCTGGCTCAGTATATACAGGGGTGCTGACTTGTGATTTATTTTTCAACAAGAAGCATACGTGAGGCCCCTTTTAAAAATTCATAGGGGACATCCGCTTGAGTGACTCGGCACCCTTGCGCCTCTGCCAAACGGATACAGGCGTCCAAATGTATTGATGGTTTGCCGTTAAGCCCAACGATTGGATAAACGCGAACTTCCCGAGAACTCACGCGAATCAGCTCTTGCAACGCTTGAACATGAAAGGCTTCATCAAAATGCTCTTCATATAAAAATAGAAAATTCGCCGACAACACAAGATCAAAGCTGCTGTCCGTAAAAGGAAGCTGGGGCAAACTTGCTTCCACGTAGCGCTCTGGTGAACGCTTACGATGTGCTGTTGATTTTTCAAGTGCTTCTCGCCTAAAGGCGGTGAGCCCTTCGATTGTCTGATAGGTGCTCCATACATACCGATCCTGTATCGGTTCCAGTGCTTTCATCGTTGTAACGATGTCTTGCGTTCCTTTTTCATAAAGCGCAGAGGCATCAAATGCATACGCGCGATCACTTGCGACAGCATCAACTCCATGTTGGCAAGCATCCGCTGTAAACGAGCAGACACCTGCTGGACAATCAAGCACGCGTAGGCCTTTTAAACGTTCTGATGCCAAATCAAACAATGCCAAGTATTCTCCATGCGTTCGCCCTATGCAAACAACATCCTCTAATTTCATTCCTTCACTCATCTCATCTCGTCTCCTCTCAGCTAAACTCCATTATAGTCTAACATATCAAACAATTCCCTTCATCTGGTTTTAAATCTTGAGCAGAGGGGATACCAACCAAAAGGAGGCAGGTACCACCATGAAAAAGGACGAATTAGCAGACACGCTAGCGGGCATGCCAGGATGGACATATGAAGCAGGTGCTGATCGCATTGAAAAAACCTTTTCTTGTCAGAGTTTCCTAACGTCAATCGCTTTTGTAAAAAATGTCGCCTCGATTGCAGAAGATGTCAATCATCATCCGGAAATACTCATTCAGTACGACAAAGTAACCTTGCGCCTGAGAACACATGATGAGGACAAGGTGACCGACAAAGACCTCTCCCTCGCAACAGCTGCAGAAAAGGCTGCCAATGAGACAGACGGCGTTTAAAAAAATCGCAATCTGTGAACCGACAGATTGCGGTTCTTTTCGTATTGTGACGAAGCTGTGTCAGGCAAGTCCTTCGACATCCGAAACACTAAATGAAACAGTTTACAAAACGATGTTCAAACAGTACGCTTAAGGTCATTCTATCTGTAGAGCTAAAGACCTAGATTTGAGAGGAGCTACTATGCAGCCTATTTCGATTGTCACTGACTCAACGTTAGACTTACCAGACCATTTATTAGAAATGTATGAGGTCCATGTCGTTCCGCTAACGATTACCCTCGACAATACATCATATACCGACCGTGTGGATATTAGTGCACATGAGTTTTTATTAAAATTAAAGCAATCAGAGGACTTACCAAAGACATCTCAGCCCGCAGTGGGTCAGTTTGTTTCAATCTATGAAGAATTAGCCAAAAAAGGACATCAGGTGCTTTCGATTCATATGACGGGCGGCATGAGTGGGACGGTTGAATCAGCAAGGACGGCTGCCTCACAGGTCGACGCCGATGTAACGGTCGTGGATTCGTTGTATACATCAAGCGCTCTAGGATTTCAGGTGTTAGAAGCAGCAAAAATGGCAGCTGAAAATTACTCTATGGCTTCGATCGTAACTCGACTAAACGAAGTTAGAGCCTCAACCACACTTATGATTATGGTGGATACGCTTGAATATTTGAAAAAGGGTGGACGCATTGGCCGAGTCAAAGCGCTTATAGGTTCTTTGTTAAAGCGAAAGCCTGTAGCTCGACTTGAAGAAGGCACATTGAGTCCGATCAACTCTGTGCGTACACATTCTCAGGTGATGAAACAATTTATGCAAACATTTGAAGAGGAAACAAAGGGTCGTGTGACGCGCAGAATAGCGATTGCCCATGCAGATGCAGAGGCTTTGGCTCAAACGTTAAAGGAAAAACTGCTTACTGTGACTTCGGCAGAAATGTTCATTGTTGACACGACGGCAGTTGTTACGGCACACACAGGACCTGGTGCCCTCGCATTAATGTATTATACCGATCAAGAGTAGCTAACACGTTTACGTGCTAGCTGTTTTTGATTTACATAACAAAACTTTCGCGGTGCAAAAACCCTCTTCAACGCTGACTATGGCTGCGTGAAAGCAAGATGAGATAGATGGTTTGACATCTTGAATATTGAGGGAATTTAAAGGTGCAAATGCTCATAATCCTGTATTTTCTAAAATCGCCTTTATAATAACTAAGCGGATCTCTACGTTTTAAATAACTAGCGGCAAAAAAACACGATGAGGTCATTTCGAATCGATGTTGTACCTTGTGCCCTTTAGGGTGCAAAGAAAACACGACCGCTTCATCAAAATACTCCGCTTTCCGCGGGCACGGCTTCAGCTTCCTCGGAAAGCAAGCTTTCCTGCGGGATCTTCAGCTCGCGCTGTTCCCGCAGGAGTCTACGTATTTTGACTACGCTGATGTTTGTTTCTGCGAAAATTGTTTTTATTTTTTATTGGTCTCGTATAATGGGGAAAATGGAAAAGTGAGTTAGCTGTGTTGCTTCAGCAAACAAGAAAAGTAAGCGCATCGTTTCATGCAAAGTTACATCATCTAATGTAGATTGAAGTGTGGACTTCAGGTTTGTTTGTGATTCTGGCAACGTGCAAAATCACCTTCAACGCTAGCTGTACTTGAGTGGAAGCAAGGTGAAATAGTTGAATTGAGCATTTCAAAACAACTTCTGCTGTATTCAGTAAATTTTACAGAATGTGTTCATTATTCATTTCAGAGCGGGGTTTTAAAAGAACCATAAGAAGGAAATTGAAGTTAATAGTATGAATTGTTAGTCATTAATCACTCGTCCATGGAGGTTATTCAAATACGAGAGCTGCCTTCCTTATGAACATACGAGAAAAATAGGATCTATCGTCGGGAGTTCACTACTCTTTTCATTCATACATAGAATTAAGCGACAATTAGCAATAGAAAGCAAAGCACCAAAAGGAACAAAGTGGTCGTAAGAAGGGATGGAGACGGCTTCCCCAGAAACAATAGTTTTAACTCAGCTGCGCGTATATTGGCTGGCAAAAAGCTAACGACAAGTATGGCTAAGCATGCCGCAGCCCATATTTGAGTGATTGGAATTACCATGCCAATCGCCCCTGCGATGAGGAGAACTCCTGCGAAAAAAACAATCTTTTCTGCTTTCGGAAAGCTGGGGGGAATCATCTGGATGAGCTGAGCACGGTGCTTGCCAAAGTGGGCCATTCCTGCCACGAAAAACATCGTACTAAGGGACACTCTAACGCATGTTAACAAATCGCCAAAATAGCTAGCACCAAAATAGTTAAGCCCTAAAGTAAAGGTGAAAGTAAAGAGAAATACGAGAAAAAAACGAAACATATGGAAGACATCCTTTCATTACGGTTAGATCGTTATACTTCTTTGTGCAAGCGCCAGTACTGATGTTTTTCTTTGTTTTGAACGGTCACCCCCAGTTTTTCAACCTCGCGTTTGAGTAGTTTGACATCCTTCGTTTTGTCCTTTTTCATTGCTTTAGCTCTTTCTGTCAAAATCGCGTTTGCACTCGGAGGCAATTCAGTTGTATCAGGCACCCAGAGACGATAATCGTTCTGGAAGGGGTCTGTATCAATCCAAGGGTAGCCATGAGAAATGAAAGCATCACGTACACGTTTTTTTGTAGAGGCGTGTTCTGCGTGTAGCCATTCACGACCAGTGAACCCTACGATCACTAAGTTGGAGTGGTTGAGAAAAACATACTGTATATCCTTTTTTATAAAAATCGTTTTTTCTCTGTTTAACGTTGCCTCCACCTTACAATCTGTCAGAACAACGTCTAAGGTTTCTTTTTTTATCACATCCGCGAGCCAAGCACCTGCGATTAGACCTAGAGCCGTTGTGGCAAATGGGACCCAGAACCCTTTTAACAAAGACAGTTTTTCAAGCCAACCTGGGAGTGGCAGCCACTCTATCGTCATTGCCCAATAAAGGAGCACTGGCAAGAACCAGCCCAAGATCCCACACAGAACAAGAGGACCTATGAAAAAGGCAACTTTTCCTGCCTTTGATAGACCTACATGAGTCATGCTTATACATCCTCTCTCAACAAGACATGATTAACCGCCAAACGCCAAACGAGCTCAGCGTCCACTGCGATTCCCATAAAACGGTAGCTTGACAGATTATCAAGCAGTAGGGCAAGTGATTGAGCACTTGCTTCAGTATGCTCGGGTTTACAAACGCCTAACGCGATTCCCTTTGTAATAAGTGATTGAAAGCCTTTTATATAATCCAACTGCATCGTTTTTAGTCGTTCTGCATAAGTAGCATCTCGACCTGAGAGCACCACGAATTCCATAAGAACCCGGTACATCACCTGATGCTCTGGAGCATCGTCCGGCAACGTTTTCATCCCACTCTCAAAAAGAAGGGAGGCGAAATTATCCTTCGTAAACGCTTCAAGGTCGAAATCATTTTCAAACTTGTAATCACGAAAAACGATTTCAAAGATCGCCTGAATTAATGCTTCCTTTGAATCGAAATGATAATATATGGCTGGTTTTGAAATGCCGATTTCTTTCGCGATCATCGCCAAGCTCGTCCGGTCAATGCCATGTTTTGCAAAGAGGCCAAAAGCCACGTCAATAATCTGCTGAGAGGTGAGTTCTTTTTTTTGCATGGGCTTTTCTCCTTTTTTACTTACCGGTAAGTAAATTTTATAAGTAAATGATCCGATTGTCAATAATGGCTTGACCAATGTGTGGACAACGTTTTTCCAGCGAGAAAGAGTCATAGACTTCTAAAAAACCTCTAGGAGGCATTGAACGATGGCACATACATCAGAATGGCATTTTGTAGACGTGTATGCGCGCAAAGGATTTGCCAGAGAAGTGTTTTGGTCAGACATCATTGGCGCCACCGTGTGCTATTATTCCGCGAAAAACATCGTACACTACGATATGGTTGCCATTCTTTTTAGCGTCTTCAGCTCCATTTTTGTCCGTCGTTGTTTAAGGGAGGCAGGCTACAAAAATCAGATCGTCGTTGTGAAGGTGTTGCGTAGATAGTGGAATGGTGCATGGAGTTATTTTTGCGTTGCAAAAGTTGAGATTTGTAATGCTTTGGTTATATGGGCTCAACCACAGAAGCATCTTCATTTTTGGGAGAGTTGACAGCTTTTGATACAGCATATGCCTTCATCTTATGAACATAAGGCACCAAAATTGATGTCAACAAAGAGGGGTCTTTCTCTTTGGCATCGAGCCACAGCTGTTGGGTGTTTTCGGAGAGAATGACGGGCATGCGATCATGCAAGGGAGACATGAATCCATTAGGCGCTGTAGTGACAATTACACAGGAAACGATCTCTTCCTTGCCGTCTGTCCAGCGGTCCCATAAACCAGCGAAGGCAAAGACGTTTTCCTTCTCCAGTGCAATTCGATACGGTTGTTTTGCGTCGCCTTGCCGGGTCCATTCATAAAAGGAGTTTGCAGGAATCAAACAACGACGTCGGGGGAGTAACCGCTTAAAAGCTGGTTTTTCAGCTAGCGTTTCAGCACGTGCATTAATGAGTTTATGGCCAATGTTGACGTCCTTTGCCCACGATGGCACAAGCCCCCAACGCAAATAACCTGCTTTTTTACGTCCATTAGCATCACCTACAATGGCAAGCACGTTTTGCGTTGGGGCGATATTGTATCTTGCCCAATTCTCCGCTGGGATGGTTACTTGAAACGTTTCGGCAATTTCCTCGTTTGAAGCAGTAAGTGTAAAACGCCCACACATCTTTTCATTCCTCCTATTCAACCATAGCCCACAATGTTCTTCTATCTTTCAGTATGGACGGGAGAACATCCACTTTAAACCAAAAGACTGTTATGATGTAATTGGTATGGAGAACGGTCAGTTCCTTTACAAGTCATGCCGGACATAATTTGTCCAAAAGGGTGTGTTAGCTGCTTCTTCATAAAATGAGTGAAGGTTCTTTTTAACGTATATTACGAATGAAGCATTTATGAATCATGAGGCCAGTGTATTGAAAAGCGCAATTGGTCACTACGGATTTTATGATCGTTAACTATGTACATAAGGACCAAATGAAATGGAGACATTAGGTATGGCACAAATTATGATCGTTGAGGACGATCCTAAAATTGCAACACTGCTTCAACAACAATTGCATAAATACGATCATCATGTTTTTGTGGTCACAGACTTTGCTGACATCATGGGTGATTTTCATAAGCTCAAGCCTGACATTGTCTTGCTGGACATTAATTTGCCGCGCTTTGATGGGTATTACTGGTGTCGCCAAATTCGGAATGAGTCGATTTGTCCGGTGTTGTTTATTTCGGCGCGAACGGGTGAAATGGACCAAATTTTGGCGCTGGAAAATGGCGCAGATGATTTTATTACGAAACCCTTTCATGCAGAAGTCGTGATGGCGAAAATCCGCAGTCATTTGCGTCGTGCCTATGGGGAATATGCTGCAAAGTCAACTGAACAAGTCATCGAACAGCATGGACTTGTTCTTTACCCAGAACGATTAGAGCTTAACTTTGCAGAAAAAACAGTCTCCTTAACAAAAAAAGAAGCGGATACGATTGAACGTCTTATGGACCGTTTTCCTAGAGTGACTAGCAGGGAAGACTTGCTTGAAAAACTTTGGGATGTGGAAGCGTATGTCGATGAGAATACATTAAATGTCAACATCACGCGTGTGCGGAAGAAATTTGCTGAGCTTGGGCTTAACGATATTGTTGAAACTGTGAGAGGGGCGGGGTATCGATTACATGTCACATGGGCAGGAAAGGGTGATACGTAAGTGAAGATTTTCTTAAAGGAGCATATTTTTTTGGTTGTGCTTCAAGTGCTTCAAGCCGTGGTCTTTCTTTATTTGTATTGGATGGACGGGAATACAGATTCGTTTGCCATCCTCAATTATGCATTTCTGATCAATGTCTTTTTTTTAGGCTGTTACCTGGTGTATCGCTATGCCAGTCAAAAGCGGTATTATGAGCGATTAAGTCGTCCGTTAGAAACACTGGAGGAAACCTTTGAACAACTTGATATGGCACCCGTTCCAGAGGCATTTACTAAGGTTTTACATAGTCAATACAAGCTGTATCAGGAGCGGTTGAAACGTGCAGAGCAGCAACAAAAAGAGCACCTAAAATACATCGACATGTGGGTGCATCATATGAAAACGCCTTTGTCCGTTATTGAATTGACCGCAGAGCAATTGGACGAGCCGGAATCGTCGAATGTACGCGAGGAAACGGACCGGATGAAGATTGGGCTGAACAAGGTGCTTTACATGGCGAGGCTGCGGACGATAGATCGGGACTTTGCCGTTGCCCCAGTACATGTCGCCGGGCTCGTTCATGACGTGAATCAAGAGCACAAAAGGTATTTCATTCGCCACGAAGTATATCCCCATTTTACGGCATCACGTCCAGACATTATTGTCGAGTCAGATGAGAAGTGGCTCCGATTTATTTTGTCTCAGCTTATTGAAAATGCAGTCAAATACTCGGCAGGAAAAAGCAATCGAGTAGACATTAAATTGTATGAGAATAGCAATGGAGCGGTTTTGGACGTCTGCGACTACGGCGTAGGTATCTCAAAAACAGATGTAAGACGCGTATTTGATGCCTTTTTTACCGGCGAAAATGGGCGGCGATTTCGAGAGTCAACGGGGATGGGGTTGTTCCTCTCAAAGCAAGCAGCTCTATATTTAGGCCACAAATTAGAGGTCAATACACAACAAGAAAAAGGGACAACCTTTCGCATCGTCTTTCCTACTACGCAAAACCTTACATCGATGTAAGGCAATTGAAAGATAAATCGATAGAGGCAAGAGCCGACGAAGCGTAAGGTAAAGGGGAGCTTTGTAGGAAAGGAAGGATTATATGTTACAAGTAAACAAGGTAAGTAAGATATATGAAGGTAAAGTCGCCTACCGGGCGTTAACAGACGTTGATTTAACGACCGAGCCCGGAGAATTTGTCGGCATTATGGGACCATCAGGTAGTGGGAAAACGACATTGTTGAATCTGATTGCGACGATCGATGAACCGACCACTGGAGAGATTCTGATTGGTGGGGAGAATCCGCATAAATTAGAGAATGAGGAGTTGGCGAAGTTTCGTCGTCGTGAGCTTGGGTTTGTTTTCCAAGACTTTAATCTTCTTCATACCCTTACAATCGAAGAAAACATCGTCCTGCCTTTGACATTGGACGGTGCAAAGGTTCGCGAAATGAAGCAAAAGGCAGAGTCGATCGCAGAAAAGCTTGGCATTACTGACTTAATGGGCAAACGAATTTACGAGGTGTCGGGGGGACAAGCACAACGTGTGGCAGTGGCGAGAGCAATGATACATTCGCCAAAATTGCTTCTCGCAGATGAACCAACAGGCAACCTTGATTCAAAATCCTCCAAAACAGTCATGCAAATGCTATCCAATATTAATCAAACAGAGAAGACGACGACGATGCTCGTCACCCATGATCCACAAGCGGCAAGCTACTGCGATCGCGTCGTGTTTATACGCGATGGCATTTTGTTTTCAGAAATTCACCGGGGGGACAATCGCCAAGCCTTTTTCCAAAGCATTCTCGACACGTTGTCATTAATGGGGGGCGACGGTCATGACCTTTCGTCAATTCGCGTTTAACAATGTGCTCCGCAACAAGCGTATTTACGCAGCCTATTTTTTAAGCAGTTTGTTCACGGTGATGGTGTTTTTCACGTTTGCTATATTTGCCTTTCACCCTTCGCTCGCTGCTGAGAACATTTCACATGCTCAAACTGGAATGACTGTTTCTGGTGGAATCATTTATGTGTTTTCGTTCTTCTTCGTGCTTTACTCTATGGGTTCGTTTTTACAGAGTCGAAAAAAAGAATTTGGCCTGCTCGTTATGCAGGGGATGTCCTTGAGGCAAGTCCGTTCTATGGTGTTTCTTGAAAATATGCTGATTGGCTTCCTTGCAACTGTTGGAGGAATTGGCTTAGGTCTGCTGTTCGCGAAAGGTATTTTATTGACAGCTGAAACCGTCATAACAATAAAGACAGCACTGCCCTTTTATTTTCCGAGAGAGGCCATTGTAGTGACACTGCTTTCCTTTCTTTTGCTGTTCCTTGTCATTTCGTTTTCAATTACCCTTCTGCTTCGAAAAAGCAAGTTGCAACGTATGATCAAAGGTGATGTGCAATCGAAGGGAGAGCCAAAAGCATCAGTTTTTCTAGCTACCCTCGCCGTCCTTTTGCTTGCTGGTGGATATGTCGTTTCCGTCAATGTGCAAGGTGCCGTTGTGGTGTTGGCGCTCTTACCTGTTGTTCTTGTTGTGACCATAGGAACCTATTTATTTTTTACACAAGCCAGTGTCTTTTTGGTTCGCCTGTTAAAGCGTAGGAAATCGTTGTTTTGGAAAAAAACAACTATGCTTCTGTTTTCAGACTTGGCCTTTCGTATGAAGGACAATGCGCGGACTTTTTTCCTAGTCTCGATTATCTCAACAGTCGCTTTCTCTGCCATCGGCACACTATATGGCTTGCAGTCTTTGCTTTTAGGTGGAATTGAAGAGGATAACCCCTATACGTTTAATTATAAAGTGAACGGCGATATCAACAGCCCAACTGAGGATAATAACCTTGACCTGATTAAGAAAACTTTAGACAGATACAATATTCAAACAGAATCTGCATATGCACAATTGAATTATTATGAGCTAGATCTCAATAGGGCGATATTAATCATCCCGTTATCCGTGTACAATGAATTTGCTCAGCTTTCAGGACAATCACCTTTAACACTAGGTACAAACAAGGTGACGGTCGTAACGTATTATGACTCTCCGTCTCAAGGCATGCTTAGGTTTGCAGAGGATGATCTAGTGTCAAAGGTACAAGCATCAGTAATAGAACTGACCAACGGACAATCGCTCATGCCCGGTGATGAAACGGTCATTGCCTCTAAGGTGATTCCTGAAACGAATCCGTATTTTGTCGTTTCAGATGAGGCGTTTCAGCACCTTCCAACCCCTGTGCAGAGCAATGCGACGTATGTATGGAATACGACTGACGCTAAGAAACAGGATGTTATCCAAGTCGGTGGTGAGCTGAAAGAAAAGGTAGGACCACTAGATTTTGCTGCCGTCGACTATGAATTGTACGCCTTAGGCCAAACCTTTGGTCCCATATTGTTCGTAGGCTTGTTCATCGGCATTGTCTTTTTCGTTTCTGCTGGCAGCTTTCTGTACTTTAGACTATATACAGATCTGGACAGCGATAAAGAAAAGTTTAAGGCAATCGCAAAAATCGGCCTTACAAACAAGGAATTGAATAAAGTCATTACACGGCAAACGGCGATTCTTTTTTTTGCGCCCATTGCTGTTGCCCTCATTCATGGGGCGGTCGCCCTAACAGCGATGGCTAATGGATTTAAAGCGAATTTAACAGTGCAATCGGGAACAGTCCTTGTAGCTTTTCTTGTGATTCAAGTGATTTATTTTCTTATTGTCCGCTACTTGTATACGAGGCAAATTCAAGCTGCAGTGTAACAATGATTAAACCCCAGGGCGGAGATGCTTTGGGGTTATTGCTCATTTCTAAACTTTGTGTAATCACAATGTGTGAACATGGTTGTCTTGCTTATTCATAAGCAAAAAAAACGCTTTTTTGACTTGTATATGTCATACTACAAGTGAAAAATTGAGCGACGAAGGAGCGGTTAGCATGCAAAATGTAACGCTGAATAATGGTGTGTCGATGCCACAATTAGGTTTTGGTGTTTGGCAAGTCGAAGATGATAAAGCGACTTCCGCAGTTTCTAAAGCGCTGGAGGTAGGCTATACATCGATTGATACAGCGATGATTTATAAAAATGAAGTAGGGGTAGGTAAGGCGATTAAGCAATCTGATATTCCAAGAGAAAAGCTATTCATTACAACAAAGGTATGGAACAGTGATCAAGGCTATGACCAAACTCTTGAAGCTTTTGATGCCAGTCTTGAACGTCTAGGCTTGGAGTACATTGACTTATATTTGATTCATTGGCCTACGCCAAAATATGACAACTATGTGGATACATACAAGGCATTAGAAAAGCTCTATAAAGATGGCAGAGTAAAAGCCATTGGTGTCTGTAACTTTGAGATTGAGCACTTGCAGCGTTTGCTAGACGAGTGCGATGTTACTCCAGTTCTGAATCAGGTGGAGTGCCATCCTGGTCTTGTACAGAAAGAGCTAAAGGAATTTTGTGCGAAGCATAATATTTTCATTGAGGCATGGAGTCCCCTTGCTCAAGGTGGGGATATTCTAAGAGATGAAAAGCTTAAAGAGATTGCAGATCGCCATGGCAAAACCAATGCACAGGTCGTTCTTCGTTGGCATCTGCAAAACAATTCCATTGTGATTCCGAAATCCGTCACACCGTCCCGAATTGAAGAAAATTTTGATGTGTTTAATTTTGAATTGACCTCTGAGGAAATGGCATTTATTGATGGTTACGACAGCGGCGATCGAAAAGGCGCTGCGCCTAACGAGATGCACGCACGATAATAGTCAAGAAAAAATGCGGTAACGACTTGCAACGTTACCGCATTTTTTTTGTATACTTAAAAGGACGTGAATGAGGGGGAAGGGTAAGATGAGCATGTATTTAGCTGATCAAGTAAAAGGTGCAGCAACGGGAATGATCTTTATGGCTGTATTTTCGGTCCTTTGGGCATATACGGGAACGTTAGGGCTGCAAGGGTGGGGTGAACCATGGGTCTTCCTCTTGTCGATGATGATAAGTATCCTGCTTATGGTTGGCGGCATTTATTTAATGAAATCCTCAAAAAAGTTGACACGAAAAACAGAAGATAAAACTTCGCGGGGAGACCAGCTTACCACGCAGCGAGTATTTAATTTGGTCTTTGCCTTAGAGGGCGTTGCTATTTTTATCGTCGCCTTTATGCTAAATCAATTTAACCTAGCTGAACATATTCCCGCGAGTATTGCAATCATTGTTGGTGTTCATTTCATACCGTTAGCTTTTTTATTTCGCTTAAAGCTCTATCACTGGGCTGGTGGGGCTCTTTGTTTACTCGGTCTCATCTCATTAACAGTGGCCCCAAATGAAATCGTTGTTTTTGACCATTCCATATGGCTTGCTTGGATCATTGCCAGTTTCGGATCGGCAGTTGTACTTTGGGGTATAGGGGGAACCATCTGGGTTACAACGAAAAAAGCGATATAATGATGTTTAGTGCAAATGGGAACGTCCTCTTTATGACATAATACTGAAGAAATCCTTTCAAGGAAGTGTACGCATGAATATTAAATGGCTTGAATTGTTTTGTTACATTGTTGAAGAAGGAAGCATAAGCAGTGCGGGACGACGAGCCTTTATTTCGCAGCCCTCTGTGACAAAAAATATACGCTCCTTAGAAGATGTATATGGCATTTTGTTATTTCAACGTGAGAAAAATAGCTTAACGCTGACGGACGCTGGGGAGTTACTGTACCCTCATGCCAAAGCGATGCTCGCCGAATACCAAAATTCAGTAGAGGCGATTGGGCACTTAAAGGATGCATCTTTTTCCCGCTTGAATATTGGCGCCTCCTTTACACTTGGTGAGTACGTTCTGCCGCCTGTGATCCAAGCCTATCAAGATGTACACACCCATGATCGCGTACAGCTTGCGATCTATAACACGCCCACCATTTTACAAATGCTGGACATGCAGACGATTGATATGGCATTTGTTGAAGGGGAAGTTGAGAGTAAATCATTTCACGCCGAAGCGATCGCGTACGACGAAGTCATTCTTATTGTCGATCCTAAGCATCCTTGGGCAAATCAACACCATGTTTTTGCGCGCGACTTGCTTGGACATGCCTATGTGTCTAGAGAAGAGACCTCGCACACGAGACGGATGGTGGAGGAACATCTGGCTAAAAAGATTCAAACGAAAGAGCTTAACCGCTGCTTGGCTTTAAGCACAACACAGGCGGTGAAAAATGCCGTACAGTCAGGTCTTGGCTTTGGTTTTGTGTCCGCTGCAACCGTTCAACATGAACTGAAGCATGGTCTGTTAGTGCAAGTGGACCTGGCAGATGTGAAATTGACGAGACCGTTTTGGTGTGTGACGAAGCCAATGCGGTTTGAAAAGCCATCGGCTGCTGCATTTTTACAGCTGACGAAAAAACTGATTGATTCCGGATCACATAGATAAGTTACATATACTAACTATACCAATGAGTTCTGTGAAGTTGCTTCAAATTGGAACTTCATATGTGGATAGGGATATATTATGGTTCAAGCCTCACGCCCTTGCATCAATCGAATCTATAGCGTATACTACGAATACTTTATATCGAAAAGCATTGACGAGGAAAAGTAAAAGAAGGGTATATCTACCAGAGAGCTTCGGAAGCTGAAAAGAAGCGATATCTCCCCCTTTGAACAATGGCCTCTAAGCTTCAGACCTGAACTCTTTTTTTCGGATAGTAGGGTTTGACGGGATCGGTCGCCGTTATCATGACCAACGTATCAAGCAATGAATGGCGGCGTACGTGTTGAGGCAGGTATTGAATTACCTGTGAACAAAGGTGGTACCACGAGCGGAAAACCCTCGTCCTTTATCGTTAAACAACGATAGCGGACGAGGGTTTTTTATTTTACCAAAAGGAAAGGCGTGGTTGAAATGACGGTGTTTATTGGAGGGGCGTGGCCATATGCCAATGGTTCATTACACATAGGGCATGTGGCGAGTCTTTTGCCAGGTGATGTGCTTGCAAGGTTTTTTCGACAATGTGGGGAGGAGGTGCTGTATGTTTCAGGGTCTGATTGTAATGGAACTCCAATTTCAATTCGTGCACGACAAGAAGGCGTCAGTACGACGGAAATTGCTGATCGTTTTCACGAAGAATTTTCCACTACGTTCGCAACGCTTGGATTTTCGTATGATGTCTACTCGAGAACCGATTGTGAGCAACATCATGTCGTTGTGCAGGAGCTTTTTAAGGAACTGTATGACAATGGGTGGATTTATGAAAAGGAGACTGAACAAACGTACTGCATCAATTGTGCGCAATTCCTCCCAGATCGTTATGTTGAAGGGCAATGTCCTTCATGTGGACGTCAGGCGCGAGGTGATCAATGCGACTTTTGTGCAACTATTTTAGATCCCCTAGACTTGCTGCAAAAAACATGCAAGCTGTGTGGAGATGTCCCAGAAACTAGGAAAACAACCCATCTTTATTTGGCATTAAGTCAATGGCAACGGGCACTTGAAACATTTGTAGAAACAGCTGCAAATGAAAAACGTTGGCGTGACAATGCGATCCAGCTATCAAAGCGTTACCTTCATGAGTCACTCCGGGACCGAGCCGTGTCTCGTGATCTTCCGAATGGGGTGCCAGTGCCGATTGAAGGGTTCACTACTAAGAAAATCTACGTCTGGATTGAAGCTGTTGCTGGCTATTTGTCTGCCAGTCTGAAATGGGAAAAAACAAGCGGGCAAAGTGCGTTGCCTTTTTGGTCAGAGGGGGCAAAGGCATATTATGTTCATGGAAAAGACAATATTCCTTTTCATACAATCATTTGGCCAGCCTTATTGATGGGAACAAATCGTGGAGATCATCCTACCCATATCATCTCAAGTGAGTATATGACGCTTGAAAAAAAGAAACTGTCCACGAGTCAAAATTGGGCCGTGTGGGTTAAAGAGACGTTGGAACGCTATGAACCAGATTCATTACGGTATTATTTGCTCATGAACGCACCGGAGCAACGTGATGCTGATTTTTCTTGGCGGGAGTTTATTTATAGTCACAATAGTGAGCTATTAGGAGCCTATGGGAACTTTGTCAATCGAACATTGATATTCATTGAAAAATCCTATCCAGAGGGATTGCAGCACTGCCAGGTGGGAAACGGGACGCTTGAGCGAATTACAGAGTTGTACTCACAAGTAGGGGATTGTCTGGAAGCTGGGCACTGTAAAAAAGCGATCGAACTGATTTTTCATGCGATCCGTGATTGCAATGTTTATTTTGATCGTCGGGAACCTTGGATTCAGGTACGCAAAGAGCCTACGGACGCCGAATGCACGTTGGCGACCTGCCTTGTTTGGATCGCCAACTTTGCCCAACTCCTTGCGCCGTTTCTGCCTTTTTCAAGTGAGAAAGTGAAACAGCTGCTCGGCTTACAAGAATTCAACTGGTTCGTCATTCGCCATGTTCCGAGGCTTGAATTGTCGCCAGAACCGCTCTTCTCAAGAATTGATCTTACCCGAATTGATGAAGAACGGGTGCGGCTGGAGAAGAGGAAACTCTAACTTAATGCTTGAAGAACTGATAAAATGAACATGTTGTTTACTGAAGGAGGTTACGTTTTGGATGTCCCTGTTGTTTTATCTTTTCTTGGTGTCGCCATACTAGTCACCCTGGCGCCAGGACCAGATAATTTGTTTGTGCTCGCTCAGAGCATGACGTATGGAAAAAGGGCAGGTTTCGCTACATCGCTCGGCTTATGTACGGGTCTTCTTGGTCATACGGCAGCAGCGGCACTAGGCATTTCTGCGATTGTGTACCAGTCCGCCTTTGCTTTTCAAGTCGTCAAATGGGCAGGCGCTTTGTATTTGTTGTATCTCGCTTGGCGAGCTTTCGCTGAGCGTCATGAGGAACAGGGAGCGGACAAATTGAAGAACCAAAGCTCTTATGCTTTGTATCGAAAGGGTATTGTCATGAATGTGTTGAACCCTAAAGTGTCCCTCTACTTTCTCGCGCTGTTGCCGCAATTTGTGTCTGTTGAGCAGGGCTCGGTTCCATTACAGATGATGGTCCTCGGTGGATTGTTTATTCTTCAAGCCATTGTTGTTTTCACCGTTTTGTCTATGTTTGCCGGTACTCTTGGAACGACACTGCAACGTCATCCGCGGATTGTTCATGCGATGCAACTGACAAAGGCAGGATTGTTTGTTATTCTTGGTGTTCGCATGGCGTTTTTGACAAAATAGCAGTAAAAGGTTCACTCAAGTTTTTATTTCCGCTAAAATTGGTTTGTATGGTACACTTTTGTACAAGCAAACCTATACATATAAGGAGTGAAGCACGTCAATGAAAACATTAGTGTTTGGTCATAAAAATCCGGATACCGATACAATTACTTCAGCAATTGTATATGCGTCTCTGAAGCAACAAATGGGCTTGGATGCTGAGGCCATTCGCCTTGGGGAAGTCAACGGAGAGACAGCTTACGCATTAGAGTACTTTAATGTAGAAGCTCCTCGTTTCGTTGAACGTGTAGCTGAGGAGGCAAAGGATGTCATCCTTGTCGACCATAATGAGCCACTCCAAAGTGCAAATGATATCGATCAAGTGCGCATTGTTGAAGTGGTTGACCATCATCGCATTTCTGGCTTTCAAACCGCAGAGCCCCTTTATTATCGTGCCGAACCGGTAGGCTGTACAGCGACGATTTTAAACAAGTTGTTTAAGGAGCATGGGGTTGAAGTCTCTAAAGTCAATGCTGGATTAATGCTCTCGGCCATTATTTCTGACTCACTATTGTTCCAATCTCCAACGTGTACAGAGGAGGACAAGGCAGCGGCAGCTGAGCTTGCGGCCATTGCGGAAGTGGACGTCAATGAATATGGTCTCGCCATGCTTAAGGCCGGTGCATCCTTGGCTGGAAAAACAGCGAAAGAGCTCATCTCCATTGATGCGAAGGAATTTTCAATGGGTGTGCATCGTGTAGAAATTGCCCAGATTAACACGGTTGATGTCCAGGAAGTGCTTGCGTTGAGATCTGAATTGCTGGCAGAAATGACAACGTCCGTCAGTGAGAAGAACCTCGATCTCTTTTTGCTTGTGATTACTGACATTATTAAGAGTGATTCGACAGGCCTCGTACTTGGATTATCCGAAGATAAAGCAGCCAAAGCCTTTGAACAAAACATCATTGATCAAGTCATTCCATTGCCTGGTGTTGTATCACGGAAAAAGCAAGTCGTCCCTGTGCTTACAGAAGTACTCGGATAATGAAAAAGAGCGACCAGTGAAAAATTCACTGGTCGTTTCAGCCTGTTTTTTAAAACACTCAATCGGGATACGTTTCTTGCAAAAAGGCGATAGACTGATTAATAAGTTCAATGAGGGCAGTTTCGTCAATGTCCGCTAGTTTATTGATATACACACAGGCCTTACCAGCTTTGTGTTTGCCGAGCTTTGCCAATAAAGCTTCACGTTGTTCATCGCCTGTGGCAAAGTAGAGACTAAAATTTGTTTTGCGTGGTGAAAAACCGACTAGGGGAGCATCGCCTTCGTGACCAGAAGCGTACGTATAATGATAGGAACCAAAGCCTATAATGCTTGGACCCCACATTTTTGCAGGGTGGCCAGAGACTTCTGTGAACAAATCCAATAATTGATAAGCATCGGTTTTTTTCGCAGAACGCTCAATCTGCTCAAGAAATTCTATTACACTACCATCCGTTTGTTTCGTCTTTTGCTCATCCATCCTTTCATCCCTCTCCTTTAAAAACCTACGTTTATAACACTATTTAACAAAAATTCACGATGCCTTGCAAATGATCATTGTACCATTTGGATTGCATATGGCTATCCAAGGTGATTTAAAGTCAACGAAATAAAAACACCGATCGCAGTAAAAAAGCCGACAACAGGTCCGCCTTCCTTATACGCTTCTGGCATCATTGTAGAGGCGACCATAGCGATAATGCCACCACCAGCGAAGGCGCTCATTCCCGCCTTAATGTCATTGGTTGCATGCACGAGCAACGAGGCGCCTGCAAGCGAGCTTAAAGCTGAGACTAGCAATACAGAGGTCCACATCATTAAAATATGCTTCCTTGCAAAGCCGCTTTTTTGAAGTCCTTCAGTACTTGAAAGACCTTCAGGAAAATTGCTTATAAAAATGGCAATCACAAGTGAGAGGCTTACGCTGTGGCGTTCCATTAAGCTGAGACCAATCATGGCCGATTCAGGTAAGGCATCCATTATCGTACCGAAGAAAATGGCAAGGCCAGCACCGCCAGCTTGCTTCATTCCGCGAGAGGAATGCTTCCGTTTTTCGCCACCTTTTTTCGTCACAAGATAATCAAAAAGCGTGAATATCACGGCACCCGAAAAAAAGCCAATGGAAATAACGACAATATTGCTGATCTGTAGCGAATCCTCTAGCAACTCGTATAATGTTGCGCCAATCAAAGCTCCTGTGCCCAGTGCCATAATGTACGCAATCAGCTGTTTAGGAATGGAAAAAAACAAGACTGCCAAAGCGCCCAGCAAGGTTGCCGAACCAGCGATGCCTCCCCATAAAACTGCACTCCACATGATTCATCCCTACTTTCTTACATGACTTTATGTAGTGTGCCTCGAACGCATGGAGTTACTCTAACGGCCAATCAAAAAAACCCCGCGTCCTGTGAAGAGCGACAGGACACGGCAGTCTCCTTTTATTCGAACGCGCTAGGATCCATATACATGAGTTCCCAAAGGTGACCGTCCAAGTCTTCAAAACCCCAGCCGTACATAAAGCCATGATCCTGAACTTCATTTGGTGTCGTTGCCCCGGCTGCAACAGCTTTATTGACTAATTCGTCAACTGCTTCACGACTCGTTGCGGACAAGCAAAGAATCGCTTCAGTACCTTTGGACGCGTCAACGATGTCTTTTTTAGTAAAATCTTTGAAGCGTGCTTCCTCAAGAAGCATGACAAAAATATGTTCGCTAATGACCATGCATCCTGTATTTTCATTAGAAAATTGTGGATTGAATTCAAATCCTAATGCGGTAAAAAACGTCGTCGTACGTTTAATGTCTTTTACAGGTAAATTGACAAAGATTTGTCCAGCAGTTAACGTTGACATTTTTCGTCCACCTCTTCGTATGAGTTAGTGTATAAAGCTTACGTTCAATGTACCACGAAAACACAATCACCGTTTCTTATTTCTTGCTAAAGACAGAAGCCTGTACACCCACCATAGACCAGCTAGGAAAACGATGAAAAAGCTTGCGTAAAGAAAACTCCATTTCAACGCTGTAAAAAAGGGCGTTACCTCAGCGATGCCGTTCGAACGTTCGGGGTAACGAGCCATTACGATGGATGCCCCTGTGTTCTCCAGTATATCCAACATGGCCCCAGCAACCGGAAGAAGATTGAGAAGGCGAAGTTTGTTGGTGGGAACCACTGATTGAAGAAACCATGAGAGCAAAGCACTTAGAAAAAAGACATAGACGAGCGGCCATACAATATCAAAGGTCCAGCGCAGTATGATATAGGCTTGACGACCGTCCTCGCCATAGGAGTCAGCCATGTCGTATAAATCGGTAGCAGAATAATAAAATGAGCTGTCAGGAGATTCACCTGACCCTATTAATGAGTCAGTTAAGCCGGATATCCAGGGTAACACCATAAGAATAAAGAATCCAAAAAGGAGAAAGGCAATGAGTACGATACGACCATTGATCCTCCTGTACATCCAATTAGACAAAGGCATTAAGTCTAAACTCCTTTCACAATGAAAATGTTCGTGACCAACGTGCCGTTCCCCTTCATTTTCATACGTTTTTGGAGTTGCGAATAATGGAAGCCATGTGTTCGGAGGGGGAAACTCCTATATTGATGCTTTTTGAACATCTCCTTTCCTTCAGACAATGCCGACTGATTTTGCTATCTTGACAGTCCTTTGGACCTATGCGATCTTTAAGGTAGAAAAAGGAATGACAGGGAAGACCAAGCATATTCAACTTTAATTTTCCTATTAATCAGACTATTTATCATTGGATGAGGATATTGTTCTTCGATGGACATTGTAATTGCTCGTCTTACATGAAAGTTGAAAAGGAGAGGAACGTAGATGACGACACTGACGGATGGGATGCCGTACACTGTTCAAGATCCAGGGAAAATGTTTTCTCTACAAATAGCGTATGGAGAAGCTATTGAAATACATTTGTTTGAACATACGAAAAATAGTGAGTGGACATTAACGCTACAAGATCATGAAGGTGTCATTGTTCAACAGGTGCTAACGACCATGCACGTGGCGCCGGTTTTAGTCTATGCCCCGAAATTAAACAGTGTAAAGTCATTCAGCCTTGGTGTGACGGGACAAGGTGGAACCTGTACTGTCCAGGTAGACAGGTTTCGCGTATTGGAGGGAAAATGCGAAAGCGACCAGTATCTGACAAGACAGAACGGTCCTTATATGATAGGCGAGTTAGGATGGACACTTGCTGAAAACGTAAATGTGACTGTGGGATCGGGAACAGTTTTCACAATGCGAACGGGTGGACATATTAACCTTCGAGATAAGTCCTCCTTATGGTTTAAAGGGACCAAAGAGCAGCCCACGATTTTCATAGGTTTAATGCACACTTGGGATACGTACATCAATAAAGCCAGCACAGCACAAGTCGAAGGCACACATACGATGGCACAGTACGATTCAAAGCTTTCCCATCAAGCGGTTGACCTTGCAGGTGTCGCGGAACTTCCTCCAAACCAAAGATTGGAGAAGGTTAGAGCTTGGTATCAGCATAGAAGTCCATATCAATTTCACTTACTCCACTGGCCAAAAAAAATGCATTGGGCTGATCGTTTTCATGATGCGGCTCTCTATTTTGGCATGGATGTCGAATGGTTTATGAAGTGGGAAACGACGAGCGGTCGTGTCGTGCCACTGCGACCAGGTAACTATTGGGATTTTGTAAATTCTCATTTTGCAGAGGATCTTCAGCAAGCGAATGATCTTTATGAAGCAAAGAGAACCGCGATGCACCCAAGGATTCAGCATTTTATTAACTATATAGAGGAATCAGATGCATGGCATCGAAAATATGGTCGTTTAAAGCTAACAGATCTTTTTCGGCCAGGATTCGTGAAAGCTTGGCACACTCATTTTATAAAATTATCGACCCTTTTTTGGCTTTCCCATAATACATCCATCGTCTATTGGGATAACGAAGCAAGGGAGTTAGGCATTTATGAAAGAGAGGATCCAATCGAACAGAAATTTATCGATGGTGTGGTTATTCGAGTGAATTTCACTTCAGCACTGCCTATTGAGCTTCCAGGAAAAGGGCGTGCCATTCCACCAATTGGGTTAATTGGACTTTTTCTTTTTCATGGACCGCTTGCCTATCCAGCAATTTATCCAGCGGTTTTTCCAGAAGGACCGTTTCAGTTTCATGCGAAAACAAATGCAGCGCTTATTCATGGCTATTTCGAAGCAATGCTTCACCATGAATACAGTTCGGTGTTCACTTGGTGGTTTCCGACCCCTTCAGATCTAGAGTTAAAGCAAATCTTGGAGGAGAAACAGCTCCAATTACATTCGCCGCTCGAGGATTGGGTGCGCGAACTCATCCAACCGGAAAAATGGTCGTTGCAGGAAATTCAGCGAAAGTACTTATCGGTCAATATTGAGGAAAAAGCATGACGGAGCTGAAGCTCATGATGCTTGCCTTTTTTTGTGTGTTCGTTTTATTTACAGCATGTGCAAACCAAGAACCACAGGAAGAATCACTCTCGCAAAACGCTGAGACGGCAAAAGAACTTCTTGAAGGGAAAGGGTATGAAATTCTTTCATATAAAGGCTCGTACGAGAAAAAAGTGGAACGAGCAGCATTAGCTAAAATGCCAGAAAGAAACTTTTGGGCGGTGCAGGATGTGCCGCCAGATCGTTTTATCGGCGAAACGGTAGAAGTCTTTCAGTTCAATGTCACAAACCATCCATTGGATAAAGCCTATGTTAACGATGAGAATTACACACATGCGCATGTGTCTGTTTATATAAACAACAATAAGCCATTTGGAGGTTCCTCGGTCCCTATAGGAAATAAAGCTTACTCGTCTCCAGGGAACTCAATTGACGGACGAACTGCGGAGGTCGTTCAGGATGATTATGAACAATGGGTCGAAACCTGGCTTTCGAATTATGGAGACGAATGAGAGAGCTTCATCAGGAGAATCGAACAAAAGGAAGCCGTGTCATCGTTCTTCATGAAGCATGAATTCATTGATTAGATACAATGACTCCCAATGACTCCACGAATTGTATGGAAATTGTAGTGTAGGCGTTGCACGTTCGACGACTAAAAAAATGGTTGTCATTAAAAACGGAATCCATTATACTAAACAGACAAATCATATATTTCAATTTGTCATTCTTTTTCTAACTGACATACTAGTATGATTAATAAGCCGTTTTAGAGGAGATCCCATTGAAATTCACATCTGTGGACGGACAACCGAAAAAATCAATTGGGGAATTCACGTATGACACCCTTAAAAACAAAATATTGACGTTGGAGCTCAGACCAGGTCAAAAAATTTCCGAGAATGAAATCGCGCGCAAATTAGATGTGAGCCGTGCACCTGTCAGGGATTCATTTGTAAAGCTCGCACAGGAGAAGTTGTTAGACATCTATCCTCAAAGCGGAACCGTAGTATCTCTTATTCAACTTGATTATGTGGAAGAGGGGAGATTTGTGAGAGAACATATTGAGCGTGCCATTGTCAAACAAGCATGCGAAGTACTCTCGGAAGACCATCTCTTTCAGTTGGAATCCAACCTGATGATGCAAGAGTTGTGTGAGAAGAAAGGGAATCATTCAAAGTTGTTTGAACTAGACAATGAATTTCATAAGCTATTGTTTTATGGTTGTGGCAAAATCAGAACATGGGAAATGATGGAGTTTATGAACTCGCATTTTAATCGTTTGCGCCAGCTGAGAGTTTTCTCCACTTTAGAATGGAGTGAAATTATTGCCCAGCATAAACACATTTATGAATTAATTAAGCAAAAGCTGCCAGACCAAGCAGATCAACGAATGAGTGACCATTTAAGGCTTGTTTTTTTTGAGAAAGATTGCCTCGTTGCAAGATTCCCAGACTATTTTAAGCTTTAAAGAAAAAGTCACGAACGATAGCATTGTCATAAATGTGAACGTTCACATTTATGGTAAGTAAGTAATTTTTTAGCTTTCAAACAGTGTGCGAATTGATTTGGTTAAAGAAAAAATTTGATTACAATATCAGAGGTGAAACGATGAGCAACAAAAGCTTAAAAGTAAACATTGATAAAGGGTGGAAATTTGTACAGGATGATGTGACTGATGCGTACAATCAACAGTTCGATGATCGTGGATGGGAAATGCTCGATGTGCCACATGATTGGAGCATTGGAGGAGACTTTCATCATCAGCATCCGAGTGGAACGGCTGGTGGATTCTTACCTGGTGGCATCGGCTGGTATCGAAAAAAACTAGATGTGTCTCACGTGAAAGCAGGTCAAAGAGTACACATCCATTTTGATGGGGTTTTTCACCGAAGCACTGTTTACTTGAACGGTCAGGAAGTCGGCACTCGTCCAAATGGCTACGTCAGCTTTATCTATGATTTGACTCCTTTTATTGATTTAAACGATGAAAATGTAATCGCTGTCAAAGTGGATAATTCAGATCAACCCAACTGTCGCTGGCATTCAGGATCGGGCATTTACAGACATGTATGGCTTTCAGTCCACGATCCGCTCCATATTGATCACTACGGAACGAGTGTCACGACACCTAAGGTAACAGCGGATGTCGCTGAGGTTTCTGTCCAAACGGTTATCGTCAATCATTCCGATAGCAGCAGAACATATACGTTACGAACAAGCGTGAATCAAAAACAGGATGAAGCAGCTATCGAAGCCCGTGAGCAGGAGGCTACTATTCTGCCGGGAGAAAAGCAAACGCTTACGCAACGATTTTTGATCCATACCCCTGATCTTTGGAGCCCAGAAAAACCGGCTTTGTATGAGACGGTCAATGAGGTTATGGAGAATGGACAATCAATTGAAGTGCAAAACACAACGTTTGGGATTCGGTCGATACGTTTTTCAAGCACCAATGGCTTCTTTCTAAATGAACAGTCGATGAAACTAAAGGGGATTAACCTCCACCATGATGCAGGATGTCTTGGGGCTGCGGTTCCTGAAAGGGCCTTAGAACGTAGGTTGCAAATTGCAAAAGAAATGGGCTGTAATTCCGTACGATGCAGTCATAACATCCCCGCTCCAGAAATGCTTGAAATGTGTGACAGAATGGGTTTTCTCGTCATTGATGAAGCCTTCGATAAATGGACAGGTGGGGGCTATGGAGATGATTTTAATGACTGGTGGGAGCGCGACCTAAAAGCAATGCTTGAAAGAGATCGCAATCATCCTTGTATTTTCCTCTGGAGTGTTGGCAATGAGGTGGAAAATCAAGGGTCACCAGAATCAGTGAACATCTTGAAAATGCTTGTGGATTATGTACATGAGTTTGAGCCGACGAGGCTGGTCACCTGTGCGTTAAGACTGCCACATGAGATGAGCGATCATGAAGGAATCATTGAAAACATTCTTTCTATGGCAGATCAAATGGATGTTTTGAGCTTAAATTATATGGAGCCATGGTATGACGAATTTAAAGCACGTCGTCCTGAACTAGTGATTATCGGAAGTGAAACCTTTCCACATTTTCGGTCCAAGCGTGATTTCTTTCGGGCGTATGACGTAAAAAACCCATGGTTCGATGTTGTCGAGAATGATTACGTCGTTGGACAGTATTTATGGACGTTATTTGATTACATTGGCGAAAGTCCAAAATGGCCTAGCAAAGGATGGGCATCGTCAATCATTGACACGTGCGGATTTAGAAAACCAACGTCTTACTTCCATCAAAGTGTTTGGAGCGATAAGCCGATGGTTCATATCGCAATTTACAATGATGCCATGCCAATGCCATTAGAAAAGACCCTGTGGAACTGGCCGAAAATGTGCTCTCATTGGAACTTGCCACATCTAGAAAGTCATCTGGCAAGGCTGGTGACATTCACCAATTGCGAAAAGGTTGAGTTATGGCTCAACGGCAACAAATTTAATGAAAAATGGCTGTCAGATTATCCTGATGCAATGATGACGTGGTATGTGCCTTACGTACCTGGCGTCATTAAAGCGGTAGGGTTCCAAAATGGGAAGCCTGTCAGCGAGCATGAATTAAAAACAGCAGGTGAAGCAGATCAGATTGTCATGGAACCAGATCGAACGAGCATCACAGCAGACGGCAACGACATTGTTCATGTGGACGTAAGTATTGCAGATCGAGACGGTATTGTCGTCCCAGATGCTGATCAGCTCATCACGTTTTCTATAAAAGGAGAGGGAAAAATTATTGGAGTTGACAATGGAAATTTAGATAGTCATGAACGTTTTAAAGGAAATCAAAGGTCAGCTTATCGTGGGAAATGTCTTGTCATTGTTCAGAGCACTTCGCAAAGTGGGTCAATTGCGTTGATTGCATCAGCTTCTGGCGTATTATCCGCCAAAACGACCATTCAATCAAACGCTGTCACTTCAGCACAAATTGGTGTCTCAGAGCATCAATATGTCTAGTATTGGGGATTGCGACTAATCGGACATGGAGAAAGTAGATGGGTCGCGGTGTTGGCTCATCTGCCTATCCAAATCAAACGCCTGATGATGACTGTCAAATAATGAAGGAGAAGCCTATGAAACAACCTATCGCGAATGCACCGCATGAAAAAACGCACATTGTACCAAAACGTTCAAAGTTTGCATCGAACCTTAGACAGGTGAAAAAAGAGTGGCAGCTGTATTCATTGCTAGTTCTTCCTGTGATCTACCTTCTTCTGTTTAAATATATTCCGATGATGGGGAACGTCATTGCTTTTCGTCGATACGCCCCCGGTGGAAGTGTGTTTGGCGAAGAGTGGGTGGGCATGAGATACATTGAAATGTTTATCCAGAGCTCTAAGTTTTGGGAAGTCTTCATGAACAATATTATGCTCGGGTCAGTCACTTTACTAGTCGGTTTCCCTGCACCAATCATTCTTGCCTTGTTGTTAAATGAATTGCGTTCTAAACGCTTTAAGAAATTTGTCCAAAGCACGTCCTACCTTCCGCATTTTTTATCGATCGTCATCGTAAGTGGGATGATTTTTCAAATTACCGCTGAAGATGGTCCGATTAATGCAATCATCCGCTTTTTTGGTGGCGAAACCATTCTTTTTATGCAACAAGCGGACTGGTTTTTACCAATCTATGTCTTGTCGGATCTTTGGCAAACTGTTGGGTGGGGGACAATCCTCTATTTGGCCGCTCTGACCGGGATCGATGAAAGTTTATACGAAGCTGCAAAAATAGATGGTGCGAACAAGTGGAAGCAAACACTTCACATTACGTTGCCAGGCATCACGCCAATTATTGTTGTTCTTTTGACTCTGAATATTGGGAAATTTATGCAAGTAGGCTTTGAAAAAGTCTTGCTCTTGTATAACCCATTAATCTTTGAAACGGCCGATGTCATCTCAACCTACCTCTTTCGTGTTGGATTACAGTCAGGCAACTTTAGTTACGCAACAGCCATCGGTTTGTTTGAAGCATTGATTGGCCTTGTGCTTGTGTTTAGCGCCAATTACTTGTCAAAGAAAATTACAGGTGCAAGCTTATGGTAATGATTTCAATGCACTGCAAGATGAGGGGAAGGGGGAAACCTTTTGAAAGACTCACGACAGTATAAGCTCTTTCAACTAGCAAACGTCATCCTGCTACTGCTAGTTGTATTCATAACATTGTTTCCTTTTTTAAGCATTGTCGCAAGATCATTTAGTGGAGAAGCTGAGATTAATGCAGGGGAAGTCTTTTTATGGCCAGTAGGCTTTAATTTGGAGACGTACAAAGTGGTTTTTAGCGATTCACATTTTTGGAATAGCTACAAAAATACAGTGTTGTACACAACTGTAGGTACTGCGATTAATATTTTCATGACGACCATTTTTGCCTATGCGATTTCGAAAAAACGCTTAGTTGGAAGGAATTTCTTCATTATGTTAGCCGTGTTCACCATGTTTTTTAGTGGGGGCCTCATTCCTAACTATTTACTGATTACGTCCCTTGGTTTTGCCAATTCAATATGGGCAATTGTACTCCCGACCGCTATCAGTATCTTTAACCTTCTTGTGATGAAGTCCTTTTTTGAGAGTCTCCCTGAGGAGTTAGAGGAATCGGCATCCATTGATGGGGCTAATACGTACATCACTCTATTGCGCATTATATTACCTCTGTCCAAACCCGTACTTGCGACGATGATTTTGTTTTACGCCGTCGAGAACTGGAATTCCTGGTTTCCGGCTTTTCTCTACTTTGATCAGCAAGATCTGTTCCCGGTTTCCATTTATTTAAGAAACCTAATCAAAGGTGCTTCTGACACTATGGCTGCTGGTGCTGCTGAGGCGAGTAATATGCAGCAGGTATCTTCAAATATAAAAGCTGTAACGATGGTGTTAAGTGTCTTGCCAATTCTACTTGTGTATCCGTACTTGCAAAAGTACTTTGTAAAAGGTGTCATGCTTGGTTCAGTAAAGCAATAACTAGGGTCTTTGCGGAGTCTAGTATTGTATACAAGGATTGATAAAAGGGGAGGAACGATGGGATGAGAAAGCGCATAAAAAAACATGGATTTCACTTGTTATTCCTGATTTGTTTCAGTGTTTTGCTTGGCGGTTGTAGTGATTCAGCATCTGAAGAAGCGGTGGCTCCTGAGGATCTTGAAGACAGTGCGGCAATGGAGAATTATGCCGTTGGGGACCAATTCAAAGCGAATGAGCCATTAACATTTTCTGTCCTGTACAGCAATCACCCAGGCTATCAGCTTCAGGAAGACTGGTTGTTTTGGGATGAGTTAACGAAGCGTACAAATGTCACTCTTGACCCGACAACAGTACCGATGAGTGATTACGATGAAAAGCGAAGTCTACTCATTAACTCGGGTGATGCACCGTATATCATCCCTAAAACCTATCCTGGTCAGGAGCAACAGTTTTTAGCTTCAGGTGTCATTCTCCCTGTAAGTGACTATATCGATCTAATGCCCAATCTTAAAGCGAAAATTGAACAATGGGACATGGATGAGGATTTGAATGCTATTCGTCAGAAGGACGGAAAGTTTTACGTGCTCCCTGGTCTTCATGAAGCTGTTTGGCCAGATTATACATTGGCTGTTCGCACCGATATTCTTGAAGAAAACAATATTCCAATGCCGACCTCATGGGAAGAACTCGAGGATGTCCTGTTGCAATTAAAAGAAATTTATCCTGACAAAACCCCATGGTCTGAGCGCTGGAAATTTGAAAGTACATTGAACTTTGCCTCAACCGCATTCGGTACAGTAGGTGGATGGGGTTTAGGAGATGGCCTAGCGTTTGATGAAGAGAAAGAGGAGTTCGTATTCGCCCCTGGGACAGAGAACCACAAAAACATGGTCACGTATTTCAGCGGTTTAGTCGAACAAGGCTTGTTGGATAAATCCAGTTTTACACAGGAAGACGAACAGGCGATTCAAAAATTTATTTCAGGTGAATCGTTCTTTATCGCAACGAACTCTCAGGAAATTGTTAGACATCGACTTAGTATGAATGAAACGTTAGGCGAAGGTAACTTTAAAATTGAGAAATTGTTGCTTCCAGCAGGTCCAGAGGGGCCACTTATGGGTGGTTCCAGACTTGAAAATGGCGTGATGATTTTGGATAAAGCAAAAGATGATCCTAATTTTAAATCAATGATGCAGTTTATTGACTGGCTGTGGTACAGCGATGAAGGACTTGAATTTGCTAAGTGGGGTGTTGAAGGCACGACCTATGATGTAGTTGATGGGAAGCGAGTGCTTAAAGAAGACATCACCCATAACGGCATAAATGCAGGGGCTCCTACAACGTTGCAAGAAGGGTTTGGATTCTCGAATGGCGTGTTTGCTTATGGCGGATCAACAGAGCTATTGCATTCAATGATGAGCGAAGAGGAATTAGCATGGCAGGAAACAATGGCAGAGAACCGAGAGCCACAAAAGCCTGAGCCTCCTCGTCCATACTCACAAGAACAAAGAGAGATGTCTTCATTATCAGGAACGCCATTGCTTGACTACGCAAAATCCAACACATTAAAGTTTATCGTTGGACAACGTGATTTGTCAGAATGGGACGCCTATGTTGCTGAACTGCAAGGAAAAGGTGTGCAGGAGTATGTTGGAATTGCAAATGAAGCATACAAAGAATACAAGGAATCAAACGAACAATAGATGATGAATGACCTGCCTGTGCATTGCAGGCGGGTTTTCTTTGCTTAAGTACTTTAAAGAGAACCTTAAAGGCAAGCATATAGAGAAACTTTTTTGAGAGGGGACGTGAGATGCACGTTTTAGTTCAGGATGTCGCACTTTTTTTACGTTGCTCCTTAAAGAAAACCCCTGAGACTGTTGACACAATTGAGTTTGGGTCACCTACTGCCGAGGTGAAGACGATGGCTACGACTTTTGTCGCTTCCCATCAAGTGATAACAAAGGCGATTGAATCTGGCGTTGATCTCCTCATTGTCCATGAAGGTACTTTCTACAGCCACAAGGATCAGGATGATACGTTAGAAAATGACATCGTATTGTTAGAGAAGCAGCGGCTACTAGAGGAATCAGGCATTGCTGTTCTCCGATGCCATGATGCCATTCATAGAGATCAGCCAGATGGCATTACAGAAGGCTTACTTGTCCAGTTGGAATGGATAACGTATGTACAAGAACATCAGCGTGCACTGTCCATCGTCAACCTACCTGAGGCGATGATGCTCCAAAACATTTGCTCTTTTGTCAAAGAAAAGCTGGACATTCGCTACCTTCGAGTGATGGGTGATTTAAATGAGTCATTCAAGCGCGTGGCAGTACTGGTCGGTTACCGTGGGGGAGGGCAAACAGCCATTCCTGCTTTGATGGAAGCCGATGTAATTATTGTAGGCGAAGGACCTGAATGGGAAACGCCTGAATATGTACGCGATGCCGTATATCAAGGAAAGAAAAAAGCACTTATCGTATTAGGGCATATGGAAAGCGAGGAGGCAGGAATGGCATCGTTGGCAAGAAAATTGCAGATCCGCTTCCCGAGCGCTAATGTCTCATGGCTACGTGAGCAGCCGCTTTTTAAAGTCATTTAGTGATTAGATTACCTATGGTCGAGGAGGATTTTATGACAATCAATACGAACCATCCTACCGAAAATCAAGCACGTCAAATGAGAGAAAACCACCCTCAAAGCTATAACTGCTGGCTGCAATATAACGCCATTGATGATGTGTCAGTTGCTTCTTTTTATCGCTCGTTTTGTCAATCATTTGTTGTTTTGTGTGATCGTACACCGTTGATTAACTCAGCAATCGATGAACTGCAAAGGGGCATTACCTCTTTGCTTGGAGAGACGCCAACAGAAACAGGGAAAGACGACAACCAGCTCGTACTCGGCACATTAGAGGACGTAGCTCAAGAAGATATTTTAGATAGGATAAGCCTCGCCAACCTTAATGAGGAAGGTTATTGTATACGAATGGATGAGCGCCAGCATCAGCTGTACGTATTAGGCAAAACAGAGAAGGGTATTTTATATGCTGTTTTTCATTTGCTTCGAAAAATGCAGTTGAATGAGATCCTCACAACCGAAGAAGTGATTGAGCAGCCAGTGAACCAAATACGAATGATGAACCATTGGGACAATGTTGATGGGAGCATTGAGCGAGGGTATGCTGGATTGTCATTTTTTTATCAACAAAACCGCTTTTCCAGGCAATGGGATCGCATGCATGATTATGCACGTATGCTCGCCTCTATTGGCATCAATGCAGTGACCATCAATAATGTCAATGTGCACCAAGTGGAATCAGAATTCATTACAGCCGCCTTTTTACCAGATGTTGCGCGTACAGCAGACATCTTCCGTGCCTATAACATCAAGTTGTTTCTAAGCGCGAATTATTCAAGTCCGATGCAATTAGGTGGTTTATCATCAGCTGATCCGCTTGCTGATGATGTCCGAGAGTGGTGGAAAGAAAAAGCTAGCGAAATTTACGCTGCCATTCCTGACTTTGGTGGGTTTGTCATTAAGGCAGATTCAGAAAATCGACCGGGACCGTTTACGTATGGTCGGACACACGCAGACGGTGCGAACATGCTCGGTGAAGCCCTTGCACCACATGGTGGTATCCTCATATGGCGTTGCTTTGTTTACAATTGTCATCAGGACTGGCGCGACAAAACAACAGATCGCGCAAGGGCAGCCTATGATCATTTTATGCCTCTAGATGGGCAGTTTAACGATAACGTCATTTTGCAAATCAAAAATGGGCCGATGGACTTTCAAGTTCGCGAGGGTGTTTCTCCATTGCTGGGGGCCATGAAGGATACGAACCAAATTCTCGAATTTCAAATCGCGCAAGAATATACAGGTCAGCAAAAGCATCTTTGCTATTTAGTGCCCCAATGGAAGGATGTATTGAATTTTGATACGTATGCAAAGGGCGAAGGTTCTTTTGTAAAGGATGTAGCGAGTGGGTCATTATACGAGCGACCTTTAAGTGGAATTGCGGCTGTCGCCAACAGCGGGGATGCGTATAATTGGACGGGCCATCCTCTGGCTCAAGCTAATTTATATGGGTATGGTCGATTGGTCTGGAACCCGGAATTGTCCGCGGATGCCATCGCTTCAGAATGGATTACACAAACCTATGGAAATCACGCAACCGTCTTGAAAACGATAAAAGAGATGCTCCTACAGTCGTTGCAAACGTATGAGAATTATACAGCTCCACTTGGCGTAGGATGGATGGTCAATCCAAATCATCACTATGGACCCAATGTTGATGGCTATGAATATTCAGCGTGGGGAACGTATCATTTTGCTGACTTACATGGCATCGGTGTGGATCGAACGATGCAAACGGGCACTGGCTACACGAGTCAATACTTTCCTGAAAATGAAAAGCGTTATGAATCACTTGAGGCATGTCCTGATGAGTTAGTACTGTTTTTTCATCATGTTCCCTATACGCATCAACTGCATTCAGGGAAATCAGTGATTCAGCATATTTACGATACCCATTTTGAAGGAGCAGAACAGGCCGAACAGCTACGTGAACAATGGAAGTCAATCAAGGAATTAATAGATGAGGAACGGTTTAATGATGGGTTAACTCGATTTAATCTCCAAGTCGATTCAGCTAAAGAGTGGCGCGACATCATCAATACGTATTTTTATCGGAAATCAGGAATCGAAGATGAGCACGGGAGAACGATTTATTCTTAATTGAACGGTGATCAAAGCCTTGTGATGTGCTCATTGCCCTTGTGGTAACGCCGGCATGTTCAAGGCTTTTCACTTTGAAAGACAACGGACGCAATTCCTCCCCTCTAAGGCAAGTATACCATACAAAAAAATGAAATTTCAGACTGTTTCTCCTGCAATCTACCCTTTACAATGAGATTGGTGCTTCAACAAAGTAGGGGGGATGGAATGTTACAGAGTCACCACCTAAGGTTGTTTGCTGTCTCATGGCCCATATTCATCGAGTTACTTCTGTTGCGTCTTATGGGACTGGTGGATACGTTTATGCTGAGTGCTTATTCGGACGATGCGGTGGCAGCCGTAGGGTTTGCCAATCAGATTTTAATGATGGTAACTGTAGCGTTAACCGTAATGACCATTGGTGTTACCATTCTAGTTTCGCGTAGCTTAGGGGCGAATGAAACAGAGGAAGCGTCTCAGCTTGCCAAAGTTGCTATCCTGCTTAACGCGATTATTGGTCTTGCGCTTGGCGTTATGCTAGCTATTTTTGCTGCCCCTCTTTTGGAGTTTTTTCAGCTGCCCGCTCATTTAGTGCCAACTGCTACGAGCTATCTCATTATCGTTGGATCTCCCCTTGTCATTCAATCAACAATGCTTACCATGACAGCAATTTTCAAAAGCCATGGCTTCACCAAACAGGCAATGTACGTTGCTTTTGCTGTAAATGGTCTTAACATCATTGGAAATTACGTCGCCATTTTCGGTCCTTTTGGTCTCCCAGTCACCGGTGTCACTGGAGTAGCAGTGTCCACGGTCCTAAGTCAGCTTATCGGCGCATGGATCCTCTTTCGACTACTTATTCGAAAAAACCTGATCTCCAAGAGCAATCAAAGATTTTTCGTTCATGCGCGACACGATGTGAAGCGTCTTTTTCGTCTAGGTGCCCCTTCATCATTGGACGCTGTTGCTTGGAACACCCATATGATGACCATTACAGTTTGTATTGCAACGATAGGAGCGATTGCATTAACGACCAATCTATACGCAAATACGTTAAAAATGTTTATTACTGCCTTTGCAGGAGCAATGGGGCAAGGCACAATGCTGCTTATTTCTCGACTTTTAGGGGCAAAGCAAAACCAAGCTGCCTATCATCAAAGTCATAGCTACGCGAAATGGGCGATGGCGACTTCGATTGGAATGGCTTTTCTTATGTATAGCCTTTCCGATCCCTTGCTCAAATGGTTTACCGACGACGAGGCTATTATTACGCTCGGCAAAGGTCTCTTGCTGACGGCCATCGTGCTCGAACCTGGACGTGCGCTAAATTTAATCTACAACAACGCCTTAAAATCAGCTGGGGATGTGAAGTTTCCGATGATCGTTAACATCATTGGTATGTGGGGAATTAGCGTTCCGCTTTCGTTTGTCTTTGGCATTATGTTTCATTGGGGTTTGATCGGTATTTGGTGGGCTTTTGTTATTGATGAATGGGTGCGTGGCTGTGTACTCTTGATTCGTTGGACGTCATGTCGGTGGCAGCAGAAAGAGAAGTCATCAGGCTATTGACATACGCTCGCCAAGAACAGCTCGTTGCCTGAGGGGCAGCTCCGTTCTCGAAGACAAGCCTTTTCAATCTGCCTGAACAACTGCTTAATTTACTTGTTTTCTACTCTGTGGTGACACAAAAGGCGAATCATTATTTAGGCAAATGCTTCTTAAGCACGAATGGGTTGCCATGTTCATAGAATCGCCAAGGGTAATTAACGGCTTCCCCACTATGATCAATCCCAATTCTGCGTGTCGTGCCAACGATGGAAGGGGCATCCCCTAAATCAACAACAAACAGTGTTGAATGGTCGGTTAGATCTCTTTTATTATCGGCCTCGCGGGTAATGCCAAACGCCTGCGTTAGTTTTCCGGGCCCATTGGTTGTGTTGCGTTGTTGTGCTGGCGTCAGCTCATTCCATGATACGCCAAAACGCCGTTTTGCAATCAAATCGAGCGGTGAGCGGGGCTCTAATGCCCGAATGAGGATGCCTTCAGGAGACCCTTCGCCAACAGTGACACAATTCATGCACTGGTGCATCCCGTAGCTAATGTACACATACGCGTGACCAGCGGGACCGAACATCGCTTCATTACGGTCGGTGCGTCGATTGCCAAACGTATGCGAGGCACGGTCTTCTGGCCCTTTATACGCCTCAACTTCAACAATTTTTCCTGAAAATTCACCTTCTGTGGTTTTATGAATGAGATGTTTGCCAATGAGCTCCTCGGCGACAAGCAATGTTGGTCGTTCATAAAAAGTACGTGGCAAAGGATGTATACTCATGCATTTCCTCCTTTAAACAAGCCTCGGGCGAAGCGTATCTGGGTATACCGCTTTTATGCCGTAGGCTGCCGTCATCTCATAAAATAGTTCTTCTGGAAGATCAATCAAAAAGCTGTCCATGTCTACCTCCTGAAGCGTAGGAATGCGGCATTGAATCTGTGCAAGCGACTTGGTGACGAGAACATCTTCATACCCTGCAATGAGTTTTTTCTGATGTTTTTTAAGTGTGTCATCTAGTTCATCAATTTGTGCGTATAGCTCTTCAACAGATCCATAGCGCTGAATGAGTGGTAGAGCCGATTTTGGTCCGATGCCATGACATCCAGGGAGGTTGTCACTTTTATCCCCGAGCAAAGCCTTAATATCGACCCAACGCTCAGGAGTGACGCCAAATTCTTCAACAAAATGCTCGACACGATAGACCAGCTCTTGTTTTTTCTGAGCAAGGATTTGTGCACTTGTCTCATTTAGCAGCTGGTAAAGGTCCTTGTCATTGCTATAGACAAAACACATGCCTCGAGCGTCCTCTGTCCATCGGTAGGATAATGTACCAATAATGTCATCTGCTTCAAAAGGCGGGTGCGTCAACTGTTCAATGCCTAATGCAGTAAGCACAGCCTGTGTTGTTTCAAATTGTTCGAGAAGGGGAGATGGGAGCTCTTCACGAGAGGCTTTATAAAAGGCATGCTCCTGTCTTCGCGTCGTTTCCTCACGCTTCACATCCCATGTGACGACAACATGCGTGCATTCATAATCAGCAATGAGGCGCATGAGTTTTTGGATGAAGACACGTACCCCATTAATTAGAAGCCCTTGTTCATTGCGCGGCAATTCGTCTTCCGGTTTTCCATAAGCTGTTGCAAAATACCCTCTGCTTAGTAAATTAAATCCATCAATTAAGAGTAATGTATCCTTCATATAAGTTGCCTTTGCCTACTAATGCTTTAGATCAGAAACAAAGACGTACCTCCACTTCTATCAATGTCTGTACAAAAGTACTTTCTATCATCCTACCATAATGCGTTTACTTTTGGTTGTGGTGAACAGAGAAGACAAGATTTCCTGTTTTCAGACGTTTTTGATATAGTAATAGGAGATGTTTTAAAACGGAACAGAGAGTGATGACGCATGCATTCATTGAGGCAGGGGACATATAACGCATTTGGACGTAGAACAAAGAACGGGGAATGAAAGAGGTGAAAAAAAGCTATGCGACTGACAGGGAAAACAGCAGTGGTGACAGGAGCGAGTAGAGGCATCGGGAGAGCCATTGCACTTGGACTCGCTGATGAAGGCGCATCGTTGATGATTACTGGGACAAACGAGGACCTTCTCAAAGAGAGAGTGGAAGAAGTCAAAAAACGTGGTGTTGATTGTATCTATTACGTAGGAGACGCTTCACTTGCAGAAACGGCGCAGGCTACGATAGAGGAAGCGAAGATCCATTATGGAACAATCGATATCCTTGTCAATAATGCAGGCATTAACCAACGTAGCACGACACTTGAGATGTCGATTGACGATTGGCAACGGGTCATGGATGTCAATTTAAATGGGACACTTTACTTTTGCCAAGCTGTGTTACCATTAATGATAGAAAATCGGGCAGGGAAGATTATTAATGTGAGCTCGACCGCCGCGAAAGCGCCACATCGAAATGCCGCGCCTTCGTACGGGGCTTCTAAGGCAGGCGTCGATTATTTAACGAAGCACCTTGCCCTTGAGATGGCCCCACATCAAATTTATGTCAATGCGATCTGCCCAGGTCCTATTGAGACCGATATGAGCAAGCAATGGACTGATGAATACCGGCAAACGGTACTAGAAAAAATTCCTCTCGGTCGCATAGGGGAACCGAAGCATGTCGCTGAAACCGCGGTTTTTCTTGCATCAAGCATGTCAGATTTTATTACGGGTCAATCCATTAATGTGAACGGTGGAACGTTAATGAGCTAGTGCCCCTATCAGGTAACGTAGGTCTTATTTTATTCAGGATGAGTTATAGTTCTTGTTTTCGCACAAGTTAACTGCGGGAAAACATTTTTCTATAGCCAAACGGCTATACGTTCGCTTTCACCCTAAAGGGTACAAGTGCAACATCGACTCGAAAGGATTTCATCGTGTTTTCTTTTCACCCTTCGGGTACAAGTGCAACATCGATTCGAGAAGACCTCATCGTGTTTTCTTTTCACCCTTCGGGTACAAGTGCAACATCGATTCGAGAAGACCTCATCGTGTTTTCTTTGTCGCAGGAGTCTCATTAGTAGCCGTTTTTGGTTTATGATAAAGAACGAATGAAATGCGAAAGATCTTTTTTGGTTTCATTTTCAACAGTTACCAAACGACATTCGTGTAAAAGGCACCAGGTGATCTACCTTGAAACAGTGCACGTACTTGCCTTATGTGGTTGCCACACGGCTTTTTACCCTCTATACGAGACCACGCCACATTAAAACAATGTACGCAGAAACAAACATCAGCGTAGTCAACATACGTAGACTCTAGTAGGATCAGCGCGAGCTGAAGATCCCCTCGGAAAGCCTGCTTTCCGAGGAAGCTGAAGTCGTGCCCCACTGAAAGCGCAGTATGTTGACGGAGCGATCGTCATTCTCGTGCACCTTAGCGCATCTTAACCTCGAAAAGATCTCGTCGTGTTTTCTTTGCCGCAGGAGTCTCACTAGTCGTCGCTTTTGGTTTATGATAAAGCACGAATCAAATGAGACCGACTTTTTATGGTTTCACTGCATTCCTTCACCAAACGACATTCGTGTAAAAGGCACCAGGTGATCTACCTTGAAACATTGCAACTACTTGCCTTATTTGGTTGCAACACAGCTTTTTACCCTCTATACGATAACCAGCCACAATAAAACAATGTACGCAGAAACAAACATCAGCGTAGCCAACATACGTAGACTCTAGTGGGATCAGCGCGAGCTGAAGATCCCCTCGGAAAGCCTGCTTTCCGAGGAAGCTGAAGCCGTGCCCCACTGAAAGCGCAGTATGTTGACGGAGCGATCGTCATTCCCGTGCACCTTAGCGCATCTTAACCTCGAAAAGATCTCGTCGTGTTTTCTTTGCTGCTGGCGTCTCACTAGTTACCGCTTTTGGTTTTTGTAAAGAACGAAAGAAATGAGATAGACCTTGTTGGTTCAATTTCGACCATAACCAACGAAGTTATTGGAAAAGTCACTAGGACAACCTAAGTAGGCCTGTGTGCCAACCAAACATAAGGCCGGCACGAGGGGGGTTTAATGAAACGGGTTGTAAAAGCGACTTCCATCATAATACGTAATCACCATAGAGGCACAAAAGAACACCACGATAATCACCAAAGCAATGACATCATTTTTCCGAAAAGAACGGGCCGCATACCAGGTCCGTTTTTTTTGTTTGCCAAATCCTCGTAAATCCATGACATTGCTGATCTGTTCGATACGTTCAAGGCTAGAAAAGATCAACGGCGTCACAATCGTTAACGCATTCTTCACCCGTTTGCTAAGTTTTTCTTTGTTTGAAAGGTCGATGCCTCGTGCTTGCTGAGCCATCGCAATGGTTCTGTAATCGCGTTGGATGTCAGGAATATAGCGCATGGCAATGGAAATAGAATACCCGATTTTATAGTTCACTCCGATTCGATGAAGGGAGGAGGCAAACTCACTTGGGTTGGTTGTTGCGATAAACAGCAATGCTGCTGGGATGACAGTAATGTATTTAAGCATGATATTCGCTAGGTAGAACAATTCCTCCGCAGTCAGGTCAAAGTGTCCTCCAAGGGGAATCAATACCGTCGAACTCTCGTAAATTCGAACGCCCTCCTGAGGCGAAAATAGGTAAATTGCGATCGTATTCAAGCTTAAAAAGATAAGCATAAAATAGACCAAAAAAGAGATGTCTTTAAATAAAACACGAGATGACTTGAACAGGATCAAGCTTGCAATAAAGAGAAAAATGAGGACGCGTGTATCGTATGTCAGCATTGCCGCCGATGACCAAAGCAAAAACCCAATGAGCTTTGTTGTCCCACTAAGTCGGTGAATGATTGAATCACGTTCGATATACGAAAGCATATCAACTGCCATTGGCACGAGCCTCCTTGTCAGCAGAAATAAACCGTTCGACCATTTGTAATGGGGACAAGTGATGTTGCATCGCTAGCGTATACAAGGAAGTTTCTTTTAAATGCGCTTTCTCCATTAAGGTCTCATCACTCATGAGTCGTGCAGGTGAGATATCTGCTTCCAGCCTGCCATTTACGAGCACTAACGCACGTGTCGTGTATTCCATCATCAAATGCATATCGTGGGTAATCATAAGGATGCCGACCCCTTGGTCTCTTAAGGAAGAGAGAAATTCCATCATTTCTGTATAATGCTTGTAATCCTGACCAGCTGTAGGCTCATCTACAATGAGGAGTCCGGGCTGCAAGGCGAGGATGGAGGCAATGGTCACTCGTTTCTTCTGACCAAAGCTTAAAGCATTAATGGGCCAATTGCGAAACGGATACAAGCCACACACTTGCAACGCATCGTTCACTCTTTGTTCAATGATCTCTGGAGGAAGCTTTCGCAGCTTTAGTCCAAAGGCCACCTCATCGATAATCATATGTTTGGAAATCATTTGATTTGGATTCTGTAAAACAAGCCCAACTTGCTCGGCCCGTTCTTTAATCGTGTCATCGTTTATCGGAGAACCATTGTACGTTATCGTTCCGCTAGAGGGCTTTAGAAACCCGGAAATGACCTTTGAAAGTGTTGATTTGCCTGCTCCATTAGGTCCGACTATACTAATCATTTCACCAGCGTGTACAGAAAAGGAGATGTTTAGGAGCTGTTCAGAGGGTTGAGTATAGCCAAATGATAGTTGCTCCAACGTAAGCAGTGGTTTTCTAGCGACCTGCGGGGCATTCATCCCTTGTGTATTCAACCAGTTAACGAGGTGCTGGGAATGCCGCTGCTGTGAAAGTTGTTTCAATTGACTAGGACGATCCTCAACCGTCAATGGACTGTTCGCGTATTGCAATGCTTTAATGGCCAATGGTTTTCGAATATTGCACTCATCAAGTAGTGGAGAGACCATCAGCTCGTCTGGTGGCATATCCCCAACGATGCAACCGTCATTTATGACAATGACTCGATCGATATCAATATGCAAAACATCTTCCAGTCGGTGTTCAATAATAATGAGCGTTGTGTCGGTTTCGGTGTGAATACGATCAATAAGCTCCATTGCTTCTTTGCCAGCGCGTGGATCAAGGTTCGCAAGCGGCTCATCAAATAACAATACGTCAACATCATCGACAAGTACGCCGGCTAGGGCAACCCGCTGCTTTTGGCCACCAGAAAGTTCAAATAATCGTTTCGTCAGCATAAGCTCCATGCCGACAAGCTTTGCTGCCTGTTCGACACGTTCGTGCATCTCACTTTGTTCAACCGCATCGTTTTCAAGCGAGAAGGCAATGTCCTCACCTACAGTTAACCCAATAAATTGACTATCAGGATCCTGCAAAACGGTACCGACCTGTTTTGACAGTGCTGATAAGCTCATTGATTTTGTTTCCATACCTGAAATCTTTAGATTACCAGTGCTCGTTCCTTCATAAGAGAATGGGACAAGCCCATTGATACAATGAGAAAGAGTGCTTTTGCCCGATCCTGAAGGACCAATAATAAGCACTTTTTCTCCTTTATATATGGATAGATTAATGTTTTTAAGCGTAGGCTCTGCCTGAGATCGATACGTAAAGCTGAAATCTGAAAATGTAATCACGGGTGTAGTCATCTGAAATCTCCCAGCTGTCTTCTGTAACAATGAGTGTCGCTCACGCAGAAGACTATTCCTTTTGTAAGCTGCCCGATCGATTTCGTGTTTTTGCATAGGCTGCAATCAACAACGTCCCGAGGACACCAACTGTAACGATATTTGCTGTTCCAGCAACAGCACCCTGCAAAAATACTTTATTGGCAGGCTCGGCATAAATCAAGATATCAAGTAATGGAGCAATGACAAACCAAGCTAGCAATTGACCGATGATTTGCACGACATTAAACAAAATGATTCCTCTTGTCGTAAATTCACCAACGCGGACCTTTAAACGCAGTCCTGCTAAACCAAAAAATAAACCGACCAAGCCAGAACAGATGACCCAGCTCCACCAAATGCTTCCGAAGAAAACAGCGTCTTTTAATGCATGCCCAAGTAAACCGATCAAAAAACCAGCCAAAGGGCCAAAAAGAACCCCCATTAGAGCAAGAAAGGCATAGGCTGTATCAATGTTTGTGTTAGGTACCCCGGATGGCAATGTGACAAATCTGCCTAGGATGACAAATACTGCTGTTCCTATCCCAATAGCTACAATTGTTTTTGTTGATAACCCTTGCTTCCCCACTATTGAACTCCCCCACTCCTAGACACGTTAAAAGTGTCAGTAATAATACATTATCATATAGGACAAAAGGTTCAATGGCAATAGGAAGTTTTCCAACTTTGTGCGAGCACATCATCTCTCCATTGGTAGCGTGAAAGCAAGACTGAAATAAAGAAGATACTATAGTGACAAACGCCAGATAAAGCAAAGCAGCGAGCAGAAGTGAGCGATTGTGGCAACAAAATGTGCAATCAAGTGGCTATTGCGTCAACGATGATCGGCATGAGCGAGGCTTTGGCATATGCACGGCAAGCAGGCCTCGATGCAGAAACCGTCTTAAAAAGCATTGATAGCGGTGCCGCAGGGAGTTGGTCATTGAGTCAGCTTGCGCCACGCATTATAAAAGATAACTATGAGCCAGGTTTTTACGTGAAGCACTTCATTAAGGATATGGCGATTGCCATTGAGTCAGCAGCGGAATTGGGTTTAAGGATGCCAGGTGTGTCGCTTAGTCATTCAATGTACGAAACTCTGGCAGAGAAAGGATTCAGTGAAAAGGGAACACAGGTCCTCTACAAATATTACTAGGGTGTGTCTGAGTACTCAGAAGGGAGCAGATGTTGCCGAATTTTCGTTCCAAGCAAGGCGTTTTTTCGCAGTCGTACCGGGCGTACGTCAAAAAAAGAAACGCAGGTAAGGATGAAAAGGCGGTGACAGATGCCTCTGAGCAAGTTTTAAGACACGCCTTAGAGGAATGAAAGTCACATCGAAAACATTTTGGAAACAATGTTCAGCTTAAAAGCACAATCTATTCTACTTATTTTCATGCGACTAGATGATCTTGCAAACAAAAGCGGCCACTAGCAAAAGATTGCAGCATACCGTTTTTTTTTTTTTTGGATTTTTTGGTAATCTAATACAATATTTATTCATTAATTTAATTTCGAAGGATCTTATACCTATAAAATTATCTAAACCTATTGTAATACTAGTGTGTGAAGTGGTAAAATTCAGTCATCCGATAAGGATGGTTGTGCATGTATAAAACGGAATAGAGGGGGAGCCTATGCGTTCAATATGGGTAAAGTTGATTCTCATTGCATGTCTATTGGTCATCGTTGCATGTGGAAATAATGAAAGCGCTTCAACTAGTGAGGGAGGCAGTGATGGTCCATTTTCTTTCTCATTATTGTTAAATCTCCATACCGCTGAAGTACCAAATGAGCGGCTTGAGAAATTGATTGAAGAGGCGACAAATACGGAGTTGGAAATCCAATGGGTTCCTGACAATAATTACGGAGAGAAAATGAACACGGCTTTTGTTACTGGAACGGTTCCAGAGGTTGTTCTTGTGAAAAATCATGAATTTTCTCAGCTTCGAGAAGCTGTACGTGATGATCAATTCTGGGAAGTCGGACCTTATATTGATGATTATGAGAACCTCAGCAAATTAAATGATGACATATTAGAAAATCAAAAAGTTGAGGGCAAATTGTACTCATTATATGCCGGAAGACCGCTATCACGTACTGGCATTATTTATCGAAAGGATTGGGCAGATGCTCTTGGCATAGAAGCACCAACGACAACAGATGAATTTTATGAAATGTTGCGTGCATTCACTGAGGATGATCCAGATGGCAATGGTAAGGACGATACCATTGGATTGACGGACCGAGGAAATCTGGGGACATTCAATACGGTCACAGCATGGTTCGGGTCACCTAATCTTTGGGGTGAGAAAGATGGCAAACTGCTTCCGGAGTTTATGTTTCCTGAATACAAGCAAACAATGGATTATTTTAAAAAGATTTATGACAATGGATATATTAACAAAGATGCCCCTGTAACAAGCAAAGCTGATCAACAGGAAATGCTGAAAAATGGCACTGCTGGGGCGTATATCGGTTCTATGGCGGATGTACAAGGGATTTATGATGATGCGAAAGCGTTAAACCCTGATGTCGAATTCGACGTGCACAATTATGTTGAAGGTCCACATGGTGAATATACAACTCGCTCCATCCCAGGCTATGGAAGTCTTATCTTGTTTCCTAAATCGGCAGTAGAGAATGAAAATGAACTGAAAAAAATATTGGAATTTTATGATTACCTCATGTCTCCAGAAGGGGCAAACTTGCTCATTTGGGGAATTGAAGGCGAACATTATGAATTGGTTGACGGAAAAGCAAAGCTTCTAGAAGAAAATACCGTTTCTATCAACAATGAGATCAAACCGTACACACCGCTTGAAATCGGTGAGCCTGAAACAAATGGACGCTATGAAGGTCATTATGATTATGCACCAACAACAAAAGCATATGAACTTTACAAGGACAACAACAACTACCTTGTTCATAATCCAACCATTGGACGTATTTCTGAAACGTTTGATTCGAGATCACAAAGTTTGCAGCAAATTATTGATGATGCAACGTATCAATATATTCTCGGTCAGACAGATGAAGCAGGCTTTGATGCAGCTATCGAAGCGTGGAAAAATGAAGGCGGATCAGATGTCATTGATGAATACAATGAGTAATAACAATCATTAACTAACAGAGACAAACAAGAACGTGATTGCTTTACTATGCAAAACCGCTATAGGCTTTGGTAAGCGTATAGCGGTTTCTGCTTTCTGTTTTCAATGTTGCACCAGATGTAATCTAGTATCGATTGTACTATGATGTTTTACATACACTCAAACGAAAAAGTACAGTATAAGTCGTATTTTATCGCCGAAAGGAAACTTCCAGACATGAATGATTTTCTGTCGTCCACACTCCACCAAATAGCTTTTGTTACTCACACTATCATACAGATGACAGATGTTCTTTCAGATGAGGATTTACCTATCAGGCCCACGCAAAGGAAACATTCGATCGGTGAGCTTCTTTCACATCTTGCACTACTTCCTAAAGCGGATTGGCTCATCGCATCAGAGGCAACAGAAGAAACGATGGCAGAGTTTTATCGAAACAATGGTTTACACACATTGGAGGAGATCAAGTCAATGCTTGTCTCAAACGTTGCTTGGTTGGAAGCAGAGATCCTCCACTTGACTGAAACAGAGATGCAAAAGACAACAACAGCCTAATGGGGCGTGAGCTACTCCGTCTATGGATGGGTGTTAGAAATTCTAGTTCACCTCACACACCATCGAGGTCAACTCCATGCAATGCTTGTTCACTTGCTAGGGAAACAAATTGATATGCATTTATTTGAATAAAGTAAGGTTAGGAAGTAGTCTTAAAAAAGTCGTTATTTTGCTGTTGCTCCATCCACTGAACTCCCTCTTCTAAATAAGGCAGTGAAAAGCCAAAAGCCTGTTGCGTAAGTCTTTCAAGCTCATGAAATGATGTGGCGCTTTGCGTTTCAAACCGTCCGTCGCGGGAACGAGTGCTAACAGATGCATTATGAAGGGACACGAGACGATCCTGTTCAGGTTGCCAAATCTGGTAGCGTAAAACTTTCATAAAGGGAGCGTCCGTCTTAAAAGAGTCTGCTATGACGTTTGCATAATCAGTAGGGTTGGCATGATCTGTCTTATCAAACAACCACTTCGGGCCGGTTTCAACGTCTTTGCGAAAACGAGTAAACAAATAGTGATTTCCAGCTTGTGGGGCAATATGAAAGCGCAAATCTGCAAATTGAACATCACGAGTCTTGTTAGTAAGTGGAATCGGGTCGAAAAAAGCAGCAGCTGCGCCAACGTCTACATAATGAATGGAGCTCTGATCATCCAATCCATCCACGTCGATGCCCGTATGACTTTCTCCAACGCGAAGCAACCGTGCATGATACCCAAGCGTTTTAAGTAAATCATAGATATGCATATTTAAAATATAACAAGTGCCGCCGATTGGTTTCGTTGCGGCATGAGCCAACCATTCTTCAATAGTCGGTAAACGTGGTTCTCCATCAAGAACCGTCTTGATCTTGCTTAGGTTTTCAAAAGGAAACACGGCTTGGTGCCGTTTGATTAGATGAGCTAGAGTTGCTTTCGATGGCGATGCTTCTTGGATATTTAAGAGCTTTAAATAGGTTCGCTGCAAGATGAAAACCCCCTTTTCGCAGTTTTTTTAGTATACCATCCTGGACTTTCACAGCGGGTGTACAATGTCTTAAGAATGGTCAGACCGTATTCGTTGACGAGGTTGATTTAATGTCGTTAAGATAGATGGGATTGATTGGTTTTTTACGACCCGTAATGGGATTCCATAAATTAACTATTAACGACAGGAAGGTTGACTAATATGGTAAATCAACAGGATCGTTTGCATTCGACACCTTTCTCTGTTTTAGATCTAGCTCCAATCGTGGAGGGAGGGACAATTGCCGAAGCCTTTGAGGCGAGCAAGCGCTTAGCACAACTTACTGAGTCATTACAGTATCAACGATTTTGGGTTGCGGAGCATCACAATATGCCAGGAATTGCATCCGCAGCCACATCCCTTGTTATACAACATCTTGCCCAAGCGACGTCAACCATGAGAATTGGTTCAGGAGGAATTATGCTTCCCAACCATTCATCTCTTGTCATCGCAGAGCAGTTCGGTACGCTCGACGCCTTGTTCCCTGGACGAATTGATCTAGGTCTTGGGAGGGCGCCTGGAACAGATCGAGTGACTTCACAAGCACTTCGGAGAAATCTTGGACAAACGGGGTATGAATTTCCTGACCAGCTAGATGAGCTTATGGCCTATTTCTCTCCAAAGGACATTGGTGGGTTGCCAATGGTGCGTGCATTTCCTGGAGAAGGCGCACAGGTTCCAATCTGGCTTCTTGGCTCATCTGATTTTAGTGCCCGGTTAGCGGGTCAGCTTGGATTGCCTTTTGCTTTTGCAAGTCATTTCTCCCCTGAAAATACGACGACAGCGTTACGGGTGTATCGAACGAACTTTACACCATCGTCCGTTTTGAGTCAGCCGTACGCCATGGTAGCTGCCAATGTCATTGCTGCTGATACATCCGAAGAGGCGCACTATTTGGCTACCTCGATGCAGCAACAATTTTTAAACCTTATTCGGGATGTAAGAAGACCGCTCCCTGCTCCAATTAAAGACATAAACCAGTCTTGGAGTGAGCATGAGAAAGCCATTGTCAATCAACGTATTGGTAGCTCCATCGTTGGGAATCGTGAAGAAGTTAAGGGAGGCATTGAAGCCTTTTTAGCAGAGACAGAGGCGGATGAGTTAATGATTCAAGCGCAGATTTTTGATTTGACTTCACGTCTGCGCTCGTATGAGATTATAGCTGACTTGAAGGCGAAATAGGCGCATCAACGAAATAGGCCACAAAAAAGTTAAGACTAAATGAGGGGGGCAAATGATGAGAATTGTGGATGGTGATGTTATTGTATTTCAAGGGGATAGTATAACGGATGCAGGGCGCGATCGTGCAGATGAGAAAGAACTTGGCTCAGGTTATGCGAATATGGTGGCAGCTTGGTTTGCTGCTTCGTGTCCAGAAAAAAAAGTGACTTTTTACAACAGAGGTATCAGTGGAAATCGGGCTGTGGATGTTTCATCTCGTTGGAAAGAGGACACTTTATCGCTTAAACCGACGATTGTCTCACTGCTTGTAGGCATAAACGATACTTGGAGAAGGTACAAAACAAATGACCCAACTAGTGTGGAAGCGTATGAAACGCACGTTAGAGATATTCTCCAAAAAACGCAATCTTCATGTGATGCAACCATTCTTCTATTAGAACCATTTGTCCTCCCTATACCAGAGGATCGCAAAGAGTGGCGAGAGGATTTGGATCCTAAGATTCATGCCCTTCGCCAATTAGCGGTCGAATTTAACACAATTTATGTTCCGTTAGATGGTATTTTTGCAAGTGTTTGTCCACAAAAACCAGCCGCCTTTTGGGCTGAGGACGGTGTGCATCCGAGCGCTGCCGGTCATGCCCTCATCGCACAGACGTGGTTACAGGCGATGGGTATCACGACAGAGCAATAATACTTTTCTTCCCATATAAACAAGGACTGGTTTCGATGAGAATCCAGTCCTTGTGCGTTTAGTAATATCGAATGAAAACGCTCAGGTAAATCAAAAACAATGTACTTTTTCAACGTGAAGGAGCGCTTTCGAACTTAAAGAATTCCAGAGAAGATAAAGCAAAAAGAAAGCAATGCGGATCTGCAGCCTTCTATCTTTCATCTACTCCTTGAAGCTTAAAAATCCATCATCTACCGGAATGACCGATCCATTGATGGCATCTGCTTCATTAGAAAATAGAAAGGTCGCTACAGATGCTACTTTTTCAGGTTGGATAAGCTTTCGTCTCATATGTTGATTTGCCAGCTTTTCCTTCATGGCTTTGTCATCGCCAAGAATGGGTGTGTCAATAAAACCAGGGGCAATTCCGACAACCCGGATGTTGTGCGGTGCCAGTTCAAGTGCAGCGCTTTTAGTCATTGCCACGACGGCTGCTTTCGCTGCATGATAATTAATGCTGCCTATAGCAACCATATAAGCGTATATTGATGCGGTGTTTACAATCGTCCCTTTGACACCGAGCTCTACCATCTTTTTAGCTGCGAATGAGATGCCGTAAAATACGCCGTGCTGATTCACGTCAATAACAGAGTGATACGTTTCTACATCATGCTCCAGCAAGGGTTTTACATTACCAATGCCTGCATTATTAAAAATGCCATTCAGTGTTCCAAATGCCTCAACAGCGGCATTTACCATTTGTTCTACCTGTTCTGGCTTCGACACATCCGCTTTGACAACGGTGGCTTGCCCGCCATGACCTATAATTGCATCAGCGGTCTCCTTTGCTGCGTCTTCGTCGTAATCGGCAGAAACAATGATCGCTCCTTGGTTGGCCAGTTGTAATGCCGTTTCTTTGCCGATACCGCTGCCAGAGCCTGTCACAATGAGGACTTGTCCGTTTAATCCCATTCATATACCTCCATCCACTCACATGCCTCATCATTTTTAAAATCCCCAACCAGCCTAGCTCTATACCTCGCCACTACAAATCGAGGACAATAAGGTTGATGTCCAAATTGACCTTATTTTGACAATGGCTAATCGATGTAATAGTGAGATCGTAAAAGGGGTAGACGCTTAATGTAGAACTTAAATAGAAGGAGGTCGTTAACAATGAAAATCAAACCATTTAACGCCTTTGTCGTTGATAAACAAGACGGACAATTTATAAAGTCATTTCAGATTTCACGCTTAATGATCTGCCAGCAGGCGACATTTTACTTAAGGTGGCGTATTCAAGTGTAAATTATAAAGATGGTCTTGCTTCAACAGAGGAAGGTGGCGTTGTACGTTCTTATCCAATGGTCCCTGGCATTGATATGGCGGGTATAGTAATTTCCTCTAGCGACCCTCGTTTTATTGAAGGCGATGAAGTCATTGCGACGAGCTATGGGTTAGGCGTGCAGCATTTCGGTGGGTATAGTGAGTACGCACAACTGCCTGCTGATTGGGTCGTCCCACTGCCTGAAACACTTTCTTTAAAGGACGCTATGATTTTCGGGACAGCAGGCTTTACGGCGGCCCTCTCCGTGGAGCGTTTAGAGGAAAATGGATTATCACGCGAACAAGGACCTGTGCTTGTGACAGGTGCAACGGGCGGCGTTGGGAGCATGGCCGTTGCGATGCTTGCGAAGCGAGGATATGAAGTGGTTGCAAGTACTGGAAAGACAGAAGCGCATGACTTTCTAAAAGGCTTGGGTGCAAAGGATAGTATCAGTAGGGAAGATGTTCAAGGGGAGAAGGCGACCCCACTTCAATCCCAGACTTGGGCTGGAGCCGTTGATCCGGTTGGAGGCACGACCCTTGCGAATGTGCTAAGCCGCCTATCGTATCAAGGAGCAGTTGCTGTAAGTGGATTGACGGGAGGGGTAAAAGTGCCAGCCACTGTCATGCCATTTATATTACGAGGTGTTTCACTGCTAGGCATTGATTCTGTTCAGTGCCCGATGCCTAAACGACAGTTGACTTGGAATCGGATGGCAACTGACTTGAATGTTTCTGAGCACTTTACTCGTTTGGCGACAACGATTCGTTTCGACGAGCTGCCCACTGCGTTAGAGGATATTCTGAAAGGGAAAGCTCAAGGGCGTTGGGTCGTTGAAATATAGCACCTATACCTCGGTTTTATATGCAATAAAAAAAGCGTGCCAATCGATAATCGATTCGGCGCGCTTTTGCTTTTGATGAGGTGTTGGCGTTTGAGAGTTTCAAACGGATCGGCGACGCATTTTAGAAAATACACCTTGTGTAGGCGAACACAAAAGGCTAAATACAAACAAAATGCCAGTAACAAAGGCCATCGAAGCGGAAATGGATGTGTCCATCATAAACGCAACAAGGTATCCCAATAGCGCCGATGCGACGCCAAAGGAAGCGCTAAGGATGAGCATGACAGCAAGCCGATCGGTCCATAAATAGGCGCTTGCTGCTGGGGTGATGAGCATCGCTACAACAAGTATGGCTCCAACGGCGTCGAAGGAAGCAACTGTCGTCAGTGAGACAAGCGTCATAAACACATAATGGAGCACGACGACGGGAATACCGAGGCTTGCTGCAAGCGCAGGATCAAATGAAGTAATTTTCCATTCTTTATAAAAAAGAAGAAGAACGGCAACAACGATAAGCAACACAATGGCAAGAGTGAGTGTTGCAATAGGTACTTCACCAAGCAGCGGAATTGTTGTTGTGTTCCAAGGCACAAACGTGATTTCGCCCATTAAGGCATGACGTACATCTAAATGCGCATTGCCAATGGACGTAGAGATAAGCACGACCCCAACAGCGAACAATGTCGTAAAGATAATGCCGATGGAGGCTTCTTTTTGCACACCGCGAGACTGGAGCCATTGGACAAGAAATGCCGTGAATAAGCCAGCAATGATAGCACCTAACGCCATATGTGGGCCGTTTAATTCATTCGTGATCATAAATGCGATCACAATGCCGAGTAACACCGTGTGACTTATTGCATCGGCCATCATTGCTGCTTTACGAAGGATTAAAAAGACACCAATAAGTCCGCAAGAGAGTCCAACAAGAGCTGCAGTTAAAATAATCCATGCTGTGTAGCTCATTCGTTCAACTCCTCACTTTCTTATAGTAAAAATATTGAAGAGCTAAGCCTTTATCTTTTCCAAAAAACAATGAAATCAAAAACAGCGTTGAGGCAGCCAAGACGATAAAGGGACCCGTTGGCCACCCCGTGCTTAGTGAGCTAACAAAAGTGCCTATTCCTCCTGAGCCGCCACCGAATATAGCAGAAAGGACGAGCATCCGGCTAAACGATGACGTCCAATACCGAGCGGTCACTGCTGGAATAATTAAAAGGGCGGCAATCAGAATGACGCCAACGGCTTGGATACCGACAACAATTGTCAAGACGAGCAATGCTGTGTAAAGCGTATTCATTGCGCCTGTGGAAAGGCCAAGACCAGAGGCAAACTGTGCGTCGAATAGATAGATCTTCCATTCCTTGAATCCAAGTCCGATGACAAGCAGGACGAGAATAGCAAGGATCCCCATCGTGTATACATCGGTACGCACCATCGAAGCGGCCTGCCCGAAAATAAACCCATCAAGACCACTTTGGCTGCCATTGGCCGTACGATTCGTAATGGCAAGCAGCATCATGCCTAGGCCAAAAAAACTGCTTAGCACAATTCCCATGGCTGTGTCTTCATGAATCCGACTTGATCTGACCGTCCATTGGATAAAAAGCGCAGCAACGACGGCACTAATGGCAGCACCAACAATTAAAAGAGGACCATTTTTTTCTCCGATGATGAGAAAAGCGATAACAACGCCTGGCAATGCCGCATGAGCTAGCGCATCACTCATTAAGCTCTGTTTCTTCCAATAAGACAAGCAGCCTACTGTGCCAGCGGCCATTCCTAAAGCAATTGTGCTTAAAAGCACCCAAAGAAGGTTACTTCCCAACATAAAAGACATGCCCTTCACCTTCTTTAAGTGTTTTAACAGCGCCACCGTACGTCCGAACTATTTGATCTTGAACAAACACATTTTCTGTTGCTCCGTGCGCAATGACGGTTTTGTTCAACAACAGTACATGATCGAAATAATCAGCCACTGTTTGTAAATCATGATGGACAACAAGCACCGTTTTTCCCTCTTTTTTAAGCTCTTCCAATGTCGCCATAATGACTTTTTCTGTGGCGGCATCGACACCAGCGAGTGGCTCATCCATAACATATAGATCGGCATTTTGGACCAATGCTCTTGCGAGAAAGACACGCTGTTGCTGTCCACCAGACAATTGGCTGATTTGCCTAGTGGCGTATGCTTCCATGCCCATTGTTTCCAATGCCCCCATTGCTTCGCTTTTGTGCTTGCGGGATGGCCATTTTAACCAGCCGACCCTTGCATACGTGCCCATCAGGACGACATCAAGTGCGTTGGTTGGGAAATCCCAATCCACTGACCCACGCTGGGGCACATAACCGACACGTTTTTTCGCCTTCGTGTAAGAGGAATCAAACACCTTTACTTGGCCGGTAAGAGCAGGGTGCAGTTGAAGGATCGTTTTTAATAAAGTCGATTTTCCTGCACCATTCGGCCCTACAATCCCTGTTAACGTTCCGGGTTCAATTGTAAAAGAGACATCATGGAGGACCGTTTGTTTTCGGTATGCGGTTGATAATTCTGAAACGGATAATACAGCCATCCTTATTCACCTCCAGCTAGTGATGTATAAATCGTATCCACATTGTGAGTGTACATCCCTAAATAAGTACCTTCAGGCGTACCAGCTTCCCCCATTGCATCAGAGAAAAGTTCTCCACCTAGAGTAATTTCTGCTCCGGCTTGTTCTGCGCCTTCAATGACAGCTTGGATAGAGGAGGTATTAATACTCGTTTCAATAAAAACGGCTGGGACCTCAGCCTCCACAATTGTATCGACGGTTTTTTGAATATCGGAGAGCCCAATTTCATCTTCCGTACTTAACCCTTGCAGACCGACAACTTCAATGTCAAAGGCACGACCAAAATAACCAAATGCGTCATGTGCAGTGACAAGCAATCGTTTGGATTCAGGTATTTTCGCTAATTTTGAAGAGGCTTCCTGCTGAAGGGCATCCAGCTCTTCGATATATGTCTTCAAGTTTTTGTCAAACGTCTCAGCATGCTCAGGAGCATAGGCTTTCAACTCTTCAACGGCAGCACTGATTGCGATTTTCCAAAGACTGATGTCAAACCATACATGGGGATCAGGAGCTCCTTGTGAGGCGGCATCAGTGAGTAATTGATCTTCGGGGATGGCTTCAGCGACGGCTAAAACAGGTTTTTCTTCGCCTAGCTTTGTAAAAATCTCATTCATTTGTCCCTCCAAATGAAGGCCATTATAAAAAATGAGATCTGCTTGCTGGAGCGTACCAATGTCGCCTTGGCTTGCAACATACGTATGGGGGTCAACACCTGGACCCATAATGGACGTTACGTCAACGAGATCGCCGCCGATACGTTGGAGCGGTTCACCAATTTGGGCAATTGTCGTCACGATGCTGATAGGGCCTTCTCCTTTCTCATTGGTGGTAGATGAAGAAGAACATCCAACGAGTAAGGCGAATGAGGTTAAACAAACGAACGATAGGACCCAACGATTCAAATGATTCATTCATACAACTCCTTTTACTTTGTGCAATGTAATTGTTGTTGATCACGAAAGTTTCCTTAGAGAAACATTATAACAAGAAGGCAACATCGTCAACCTTTTTTTGCCCTAATGCAAAAAAAAGGCTCGACTAAAAAATTTCAAGTTGTGTTCGTTGGAAATAAGGGAGTTCTAAGCCACTTAGCACATCGGGCAATGGACGATCTTAAAATAAATAGAATTTAGAAATGGAGATATTAAACAGCTTAAAACAATGTGGGAAAAGAGGAGGAGTAGGTCGCAAAATAAGTGGTGGTGGGAAATTCTAATTCATTCTAGAAGACTTCACTCGCTGCGGAAGGGGGTAACACATCTCTTGACGTCTTTCGAAGCAAGCCGTTGTTTGTGGTTAGCCCACACATATCTGCTGAAAAAGGCTTCCGATGAGCCGAGCCAACTCCTTCTCGGAATCTTTTTTTCTCTTGTTTTGTGGGATTATTAAGAGGAGTGTTCGTACTACACCCTCATCAATCCAAAGATGCTTTCACATCTCTAATGGTGTTATAAAATATGCCCTTACATGTTATAAAAAGATACATCTTGCGAAAGGTAAAATAGCTTTTTTCCATACGGAATGTTCAGATAATGTGTCAGATTGTCTAACAATATCTTGGAAAACCTCCAATCATTGCTCTACACTAATGAAAAAGATTGGAGGTCACATACTTGACTAAACAAAAAGTAGTTCTTATCGGAAATGGGATGGCTGGAGTTCGTTGTATTGAAGAAATAATAAAAACGTCTCCTGACCAATTTGATATTACAATCATCGGTTCAGAACCACATCCAAACTACAATCGAATACTCCTTTCAAAAGTGCTTCAGGGCGATACCTCCATTTCGGACATTACATTGAACGAACTTGATTGGTACGCTGAAAATAACATCACTCTTCACAAAGGTGAAACGGCCACGAAGGTGGACACGAAGAAACAAACGGTAACAACAGATAAACAACAGACTATTCCTTATGATCATCTGATTTTTGCAACGGGGTCAATGCCTTTTATGCTCCCACTTCCTGGTGCGGATAAAGATGGCGTGATGGGTTTTCGTGATATTAAAGACTGCGATACGCTCATTCACTATGCAAAAACAAAGAAGAAAGCTGTTGTTATTGGCGGTGGTATTCTAGGTCTTGAAGCCGCACGGGGACTTTTAAATCTCGACATGGATGTTACAGTTGTCCATAACGAGCCGTACTTAATGAATCGTCAGCTGGATCCAGAAGCAGGGAAATTATTAAAAAAGAAGCTTGAAGAACAAGGTATGAAAATTATGGTTCATACGCTTACGCAGGAGCTTACAGGCAAAAAGCATGTATCTGGATTAAAGTTTGTGGATGGAAGTTTTCTAGAGGCAGACCTTGTCATTATGGCGGTTGGAATTAAGCCACAGGTTCAGCTGGCAAGAGACTCAGGGTTAAGTGTCAACAATGGGATCGTTGTTGATGACTATATGCGTGCGAGTGCACCAAATGTTTACGCGTTAGGGGAGTGTACGGAGCATAGAAAAACGGTGTATGGTCTCGTCGCTCCGTTATACGATCAAGGGAAGGTTTTGGCTAAAACGGTTTGTGGTGTAGATACCAAACCGTACGAAGGTTCTGTACTTTCGACAAATTTAAAAGTATCAGGTGTGTCGGTCTTCTCTACCGGAACGATCGTCGAATCTGACACTTCAAAGTCTTTAATGGCTTTTGACGATTGGAAAGGTACGTATAAAAAAGTATTGAGTGAAAATGGCCGTGTTACAGGCGCAGTGCTCTTTGGCGATACATCCGAAAGTACACTACTGACATCAATGATTAATAAGAAAGCAAACATTGAAGACTACCTAGCGATGCAGCAATCCGATGCACCGGCGGTCTCTGTGACTGCATCAATGAGTGCCGAAGATATTATTTGTGGCTGTAATGGCGTCACAAAAGGAACGATTTGCTCCGCTATTAAAGAGCAAGGTCTTGCAAGTGTCGAGGAGGTCAAGGCATGCACGTCAGCGTCAAGATCGTGTGGAGGCTGTGCAAACCTTGTTGCGGATTTGCTTCAAGAAACGCTTGGGGATTCATTTGATGCGTCCAACCAAGTGAAACCTCTCTGTTCTTGCACAACGATGTCACGCGATGAAATTGTCGACGCGATTCGAGAACAAGAGCTTACGACCACACGCTCAGTAATGAACGTACTTGATTGGAAAACTGAGGAAGGCTGTTCCAAGTGTCGTCCAGCGCTGAACTATTATATCAATATGGCACACCCGACGAATTCACAGGATGAGAAAGAATCAAAATACGTCAATGAACGCTTGCATGCAAATATTCAAAAGGATGGCACCTTCTCCGTAGTCCCTAGAATGTACGGTGGGGTGACAAACGCTGATCAGCTTCGAAAAATTGCTGACGTTGCTGACAAGTATGAAGTGAAGCTTTTGAAGGTCACTGGTGGTCAACGGATTGATATGTTTGGACTGAAGAAAGATGATTTACCAAGTGTGTGGGAAGATCTTGATATGCCTTCTGGCTACGCTTATGGAAAGACGTTAAGAACCGTCAAAACCTGTGTTGGAGCGGATTTCTGTCGCTTTGGCACTCAGGATTCGATCGGCTTAGGTGTTGAGCTTGAAAAACGCTTTGAACGCGTGAGCACTCCGCATAAAGTCAAAATGGCGGTGTCTGCTTGTCCCCGAAACTGTGCTGAGTCAGGCATTAAAGACGTAGGTATTGTAGGTGTTGATGGCGGATGGGAAATCTATGTTGGAGGGAATGGCGGCACTCATTTACGAGCTGCAGATCTTCTCGTCAAGGTAAAGTCTGAGCAAGAGGTTCTCCAAATCACAGGTGCGTACTTCCAGTATTACCGTGAAACCGCTGAATATCTTGAACGAACTGCCCCTTGGGTAGAGCGTCTAGGTTTAGACCATATTCGCGATGTTGTGACAGATCCTGAACAAAGCGTCGCCCTCATTGCACGTTTGGATGTTGCGTTGGCAGCAACCGTAGAACCATGGAAACAGGTCATTTCCGATGCTCAGATTCGTAAAGAGCTATATGAAGTCGCAGCACCTGCGCTGACAAAATAACTTGAGGAGTGATGGAGATGGCCATTACAAAGCAAAGGATCAAAGTGGCAGAGCTTAGTGATTTGCCGGTAAAAATGGGGAAAACGGTTGTGATTGGTGAGAATGAGCTCGCTTTGTTCCGCTTAAGCGATGGCTCCGTAAAGGCCATTGAAAATCGTTGCCCTCATAAAGCTGGCGTATTGGCAGAAGGGATGGTTTCTGGGGACCATGTGTTTTGCCCGATGCACGATTGGAAAATCTCCTTAAAGGATGGTCTTGTCCAAGAACCGGATGTGGGTTGCGTAAAGACGTTTGAAGTTGAGGTCGAAGGTGAGCTTGTCTATGTTTTAGTAGGTGAAGAAGAAGCAGAGCGAGGCGTCACCAATGGCGTTTGTTAAACCCGGGGCTGTAGTCGATGCGATGATTGATTCAGGGGCTGAAAAAGCCTCGTTGTCGATAAAGGATTTGTTGATACGTGGTGCATTAGCTGGTGCTTTTCTCGGGTTCGGAACCACTCTTGCCTTTACTACAGAAACACAGACGTCTATCGGAATGCTTGGAGCACTTGTTTTTCCGGCATGTTTTGTACTCGTTGTCTTATTAGGACTAGAATTGGTCACTGGGAGCTTCGCGCTTATCCCAGTGGCTGTCATGGCAAAGAAAACGACAAATAAAGCCATGCTGAACAACTGGTTTTGGGTGATTGTCGGGCATCTCATTGGTGCGGCGCTTTACGCTATTCTGTATTTGATCGGCTCAACGAATTTCTTTCAAACAATGGATACGCCAGTGCTGCAAAAAATTGTCGCAGTCGCAGAGAGCAAAACGATCGGGTACGCTAGCTTAGGCTCCATTGGCTTTGTTGTCGTTTTTGTCAAAGCGATGCTGTGCAACTGGATGGTGACGCTTGGTGCGATCATGGCAATGACATCAACATCCACAATTGGGAAAATTGTTGCGATGTGGTTACCGATTTTTATATTCTTCGCACAAGGCTTTGAGCATGCGGTGGTCAATATGTTCGTGATCCCAGCTGGAATGATGTTGGGCGCAGATGTGACCTTTTCCGATTGGTGGATTTGGAACCAAATCCCGGTACTAATCGGGAATCTAGTGAGTGGTTTTTTGTTTACGGGAGTAGCGCTGTATATGACACATCACAAAAGAGAAAAAAGTGCAGCTATCAAAATGGTGCATACGAAAACGTCTTAATAGATAAGCGAATGGGGGAGATGGATGATGGGAAAGGTCTATCTTGTTGGTGCGGGACCAGGAGATCCGGATTTAATTACAGTCAAAGCATTAAAGGCGATACAAGCAGCGGATACCATCCTCTATGATCGTCTAGTAAATCCGGAGCTTCTAAGGGAAGCGAAGCCAGAGGCTCATCTCGTGTATTGTGGCAAGAGCCCGGGTTATCATGCAATGACACAGGAGACCATTAACCGATTGCTCGTGAAATACGGGCGAAAATCCACCTCTGTCGTTCGCTTAAAAGGCGGAGACCCGTTCGTTTTTGGCAGAGGCGCGGAAGAAGCGGAGGCGCTTGCGAGGGCAGGCGTTGAATACGAAGTGGTTCCTGGCATTACAGCAGGAATTGCGGCTCCAGCCTATGCGGATATTCCAGTCACACACCGAACATTGGCTCGTTCATTTGCCATCGTTACCGGGCACCAGAAAAAAGGAGAGCCCGAAAATGTTGAGTGGGGACACCTGGCAAAAGCTGTCGATACGCTTGTTATCTACATGGGCATCAAAAACCTTCGTTGGATTTGTGAACGACTGTTGCTTGAAGAGAAAGCGGCGTCCACTCCAGTAGCCATCGTTCAGCAAGGAACAACGGATGAGCAAAAAACAGTCACAGGGACATTGGGCACGATTTGTGAGATTGCAAGGGCAGCAGACATTCAAAACCCAGCCGTCATCGTCATTGGTGATGTCGTCTCCCAGCATACCCTTATGCAGGAGCTTAAAGCGACAGGGGCTCCTGAGTTGCAAGAACTGTACGTATAATAGATTTAAACCATCTGTGATCAACACGACAGATGGTTTTTTTGATGTTAGGTAGCGATTTTAATTTGGAGAACGAAGCAAATGATTGTGATTAAAAAGGAAAATCAGGTAAACGCTCATAGCTCCCTTTAAACGGGTGGAAACGATAGGCGCTTGGTGAGTTTTCTACTTTGAAAAGTAGAATATAGGAGCCGTGTGTGGTGTCCAGCAGGCCAGCATCTTTAGGAAAAAGTGAATAGTTCATCGTAGGTGGTGGATGACGATCAATTGTTGCTTCAGGATGTTCCGACGCAAGTTGAGCTTCTACAATCTTTTGCGATTGAGCATAGGTGTATGTGGGAAGATTGGTAAAGTACCAGAGGGCAGAAGATCCGAAAAATACGATGGTAGTGAACCATAGGATAATGACTAGCGTTTTTGTGCGAAATTTTTTTCGGAAGGGTAGGACTATAAGCATAACGATGACGAGGAGACTACCTGGGAGAACATAAAAATACTCGTAGCGCAGAATATCTCCATAATCTGAGCGTGGAATCATGAAAATGAAGCGACATATGATGCATACCACAAACAAGAAGAAAAAAAGGTTGAACAATCGCATTGTTTCACCTCAGAAATGAGATTAATAGAGCAATGGCCCATGCCTCTTTCTCGTCGAAACGAGAAGACATGGGCCATTTCCTATGCATTATGCAAGGATGGAGTCAATTTCTTTAAGTTCGGTTTCAGAAAATTCTAGGTTGCTGAGTGCAGCAACATTTTGTTCAATTTGGCTCACACGGCTCGCACCAATTAAGGCCGTGGTGATCTTGCCTTTGCGCAACACCCAAGCGAGGGACATTTGGGCAAGGCTTTGACCCCGTTGTTCAGCTATACCATTTAATTTCTGTAGTTTGGCTACAAGCGCCTCGTCAATACGATTTGCATCAAGGAACGTATTCTCCCTTGCTGCTCGCGAACCTTCAGGAATGCCATGTAAGTATTTGTTTGTGAGCAAGCCTTGAGCAAGTGGGCAAAAGGCAATGGAACCAACGCCATTCTCTTCAAGCACGTCTTGCAGACCTTCTTCAATCGAACGATTGAGCATCGAGTAGCTCGGTTGATGAATCAGCAAAGGCGTCCCGAGATCTTTCAAAATGCGAGCAGCTTCAGCCGTTTGTTCTGGACTGTAGCTTGAGATGCCTACATACAGTGCTTTCCCTTGACGCACCATCAGATCTAAAGCCCCCATCGTTTCTTCAAGTGGGGTATCAGGGTCTGGGCGGTGGGAATAGAAAATATCAACATAATCGAGACCCATTCGTTGTAAGCTCTGGTCAAGACTCGCCATGAGGTATTTTTTAGATCCCCAGTCACCGTATGGACCATCCCACATATGGTAGCCGGCCTTTGACGAAATAATCATTTCGTCGCGGTAAGGTGCAAAATCAGTTTTTAAAATACGTCCAAACATTTCCTCAGCAGATCCAGGGGGTGGTCCATAATTGTTGGCAAGATCAAAATGGGTGATCCCCAAATCGAATGCACGATGCAGCATGGCTCGACCATTTTCATAGGCGTCCACGCCGGCAAAATTATGCCATAAGCCTAGAGAGATTGCAGGGAGCTTAAGCCCGGAGCGGCCAACACGGTTGTAAATCATTTCTTTATAACGATTTTCGTTTGCTATGTAAACCAAAGGATAACCCACTTTCTTCTATTATATTATGTAACCGCTTTATTGTAGCAAAAGATCATTTTTTTGACTAGCAATATGCAAAGAGTTGATATTCAGATTTTTCAAACCATAAATATATCAGAAATTGTTGTGGTAAGATGATCAATGTTTCATTACTAACAAGAGAGTAGGATTTCTATGGTTCGTCTATACAGTGCACTTGTTGCACTTTCACTTATTTGGGGACTGTCTTTTGTCTTTATGAAATGGTTGCTTGATCCTGCAGGGGTTTGGGGGACTGTTTTTTTGCGGTGCTCAGCGGGAATGATCATTTTACTGCCACTAGTATGGCGTCAAAGGAAACGATTGCCTAAACCGTTTCCTTGGAAAGCGCTCCTTTTCGTTGGGATATTTAACTCAACACTGCCTTGGGCGCTAATCCCTCTTTCAGAAACGATGATTGATTCAACGACAGCCTCTGTCCTAAATGCTACTACGCCGATCTGGACAGCCATTGTCGGCACCGCTTTTTTCGCCCTTCCATTAACTTTTCGACAATGGGTCGGGGCAGGTCTTGGGTTTCTAGGCATTTTAGTCCTAATTGAATTTGACCTTGCAGGCGTAGTTAGCAGTGGTTGGGTCGGCGTCGGAACAATGCTTCTTGCAGCGCTTTGCTATGCCTTTGCTGCACAGTCGACAAAACGCTTTCTATCCGATGTGCCTATTGTTTTTATTTCTATAGGCTCACTGATGACGGGCGCTATCGCTTCAGCTTGTATGGTGGCTTTGACTACACCGATTCAATGGGAAGAGCTTGGCGATGTAAAAGGAATCTTATCCATCATTGGACTTGGCTGTTTAGGCTCAGGCGTTGCCTATTTGCTATTTTATTTTTTAGCCATTAAGGGAAGCCCGAATTTTGCGGCGTCCGTGACTTATGTAGTCCCCATTACGGCTATTTTCTGGGGTGCACTGCTATTAAATGAACCTATTACGGAACATATTTTTATAGGCCTTGGATGTATCGCAATGGGTGTGTATTTTTCTGGTAAGAAAAAGCCATTAAAAGCTTAAAAGACAATCAAGTGACTCCATACATGTAGTCCACATAAGATAAAGGATCAAACCTATGAAGGGGTGAGGGAGACGTGTATTCAATACTCGTCGATGTTTCCGCTCGAACGTTAACGTTGTTGAGGGACGGTATACCCGTAAAGGTCTATCCGATTGCCGTAGGGAAGATTTTGACACAAACACCACAGGGAACGTACACAATTATTAACAAAGCGATTAACCCTGGAGGTCCTTTTGGCACGAGGTGGTTAGGGTTGTCACGACCTCATTATGGCATACACGGAACGAACGACCCGTCTTCTATTGGGAAGGCCGTTAGCCACGGCTGCATCCGCATGTTTAATAAGGATGTTGAAGAAGTAGCACGACTGGTTTCGATAGGCACCGTTGTTCGAATCGTAGAATAAGCGAAAGCATCTTCGCTGTGAGTCAGAGAAGATGTCTCTTTTTGAAAGTGCTGCTTTTTACATTCGTGTTCTTTATGCGTTGCCCCTCAATATGCCTTTGACTACACTCAAAAAGCTCAGACAGTGTCTGAGCTTTTTGAGTGTACGATATTTGCAGCCACAATGTGGGTCACATCCACTTCGTAGCATGTCTCGCATGTATTTTGAATACGCAAACGGTTTTTATTTTGATCTACAATTCGTCCAGTAAACATATGGTATTGTTCTTCTCTATATAGGACAATATGGAGTTGGCTTCCAAATTCCATTGCTTCGAGCATGACTTCGTCTACAGGTGATGCGAAGGACGTGAACGTAGAGTCGGGAACTTCGATAAGCCTATCTTTTTTCGTTAGCCGGGGGTGAAAAAACCATTGTCGAGTGGTACGCATTTTACCAAGCCTCATTTCCCCGTAAAGTATTCAAATCAGTTGTGACGTCCTTAAACATATCCTTCGATGAGCGTGTAAGAAAGCTGTCTACATGTTTTGACGCTGACAGAGTCATAAGGGACGATAAATAAGGAATAAAGAGGTATACAAAAACATTGTAGAGAAAATTTACATTTTTGCTACATACTATCATCGTAACGAATATTTGCGTAGCACACAACCTTTTTGCCTTCAATTCCTCCAAGTAAGCAACTAAATTGTCAGGTGAGCACATTGAGACAAGGAACGACGAGTGATATTGTCGAAAAAGAGACTGTAGCGAAAATGAAAGAAACGAAAGGAGTGAATGGCTGCAGTTTTGCAGCTAAATAATATGAAATTCGGAATTAACGCCTCAAGCTTACCAGCACATGTCTCATTTTCTGATACGGTCCGTCTCTTGAAAAGCTATGGTTACGATGGAATTGAGCTGAATTTAGAAGAGGATGAAAAAGCCTTTCTTCCAGAAACGTTTTCTCCAGGAGATTTAGAAACGCTGAAACGTGTTGCGGAAGAGAGTGAAGTTCGTATTTCAGGAATTTCAACAACACTCTTATGGAATAGTACATTAAGTTCTAATGATGAACAGGAGAGGAATTTAGCGAAACAACGGGTACGACGAATGATTGATGCCGCGTATGAACTTGGTAGTGATACTGTCCTCGTCGTTCCAGGTATTGTTGATGAAACGACGTCATACGATGTCGTCTACGACCGTTCAATAGAAGCCCTCCAAGAACTCGGAACTTACGCTACTTCAGCGGGCGTGACCATTGGTGTGGAAAATGTGCCGAATCGTTTTCTTCTTAGTCCGCTAGAATGGGTGTCTTACATTGATCACATTGGTTCAGAGAATGTGGGCATGTATTTAGATATTGGGAACGTTCGCCAAAATGGATTTCCTGAGCAATGGATTGATGTGCTAGAGCATCGAATTGTTGGAGTTCATGTAAAGGATTATACGGCGGCAGCTGGTCCGACTCTGCCTTTATTGACAGGGGATATCGCGTGGGATCGTGTAGCAGCGTCCTTAAAGTGGGAAAAGTTTAGCGGTTGGATCAGTGTCGAGCTTCCTCCGACAAAGTTGTATCCAAAGCTATTGCTAAAGCACCATGTGTCTGCAATGCAACGCATATTTGAGTAGCATTAATTTGAGAGCTTTATCTTTTCATTGGTCTCGTTTAATCATGGAATGACAGATGCTTTCAAGACGAAAAGTCGCTTGGCTATACGCAAGTGGCTTTTCATTTTGCTTACACCCAAGGGCAAAAGCAACATCGACTCGAAGCGCAGGGGGGCAATGAGCACTGGACACGGCGAAGCACCAAAGAAAGCGAGGGAGAGTCACCAGTCGTTCAGGCTGATTGAAAACGCTTGTCTTTCGAAGCGCAAAGTCTTGGGAGGCGCGGAGTTGCCATCAGGCAATGAGCACCGGACAAGGCGAAGCAACAAAGAAAGCGAGGGAGAGTCACCAGTCGTTCAGGCTGATTGAAAACGCTTGTCTTTCGAGGCGCAAAGTCTTGGGAGGCGCGGAGTTGCCATCAGGCAATGAGCACCGGACAAGGCGAAGCAACAAAGAAAGCGAGCGTTTCTCAACAGCCTGACGTTTGCCCGTTTTTCAATAACCAGTACAAACACCGACTTTATTTTCGTGAACAGGCATACAATAGAAGAAGAGAAGGAAAAGCCAATCAGGGGGCTGTTGCACAATAGCGCAGGAGACAAAGGCTTTTTTACACATGGAAGCATTTCGCTTGCTCAAGGACAGCTCTTTCCGCGAGCAAGTTATTTTAACACAAAGGCTTGAGGCGAATTTCTAACACATGCACAGTGCCTCATTTTCTCTGTAGGCATTTTTATCAAAATTTCTCGCAATTAGTAAAAAAGGATGAAAACATAGTAGTACTCGTGGTACAATTCACCGATGGATTTAAAGTAAAAAAAGGGGTGCCCCCGAAGTGAAGCAAGCTCGATCAATTGATTCAAACATAGAACAAGTGGCAAGGTGGATGGCAAACGCAAAGCATTGCGTGGTCCTTACTGGCGCAGGAATGTCAACAGAAAGTGGTCTCCCTGATTTTCGTTCATCTCATGGTCGATGGAGCACAAATGTGAATCCAACTAAGCTGTCCAGCATTGATACATTTTTAAACAACCGTAAAGCCTTTGAGGATTTTTATCAGATGCGTGCAAAAGAAGTCCTTCAGTCATCGCCTCATGAGGGTCACTATGTGCTGGCGAAGTGGGAGACTGAAGGTTTGATCAAGGGGATCATTACACAAAATGTGGATGGTTTTCATTATCGTGCAGGTTCGCGCTCCCTTGCGCAGCTCCACGGTACGTTAACGAAAATGTACTGCTATGACTGTCATTGCCCTTATGAAATAGAGGACTTTCTCCAAGAGTTTCCTATCTGTGATTGTGGTGGTCCTATTCGACCGAACATTGTTTTGTTCGGTGAAATGCTACCCGATAAAGCGATACGTACAGCACACGATTGGAGTCGAAAAGCAGACGTAATGATTGTGCTCGGGACGTCCTTGCAAGTGACCCCCGCAAGTACCTTGCCTCTGATCGCTAAGGAACGTGAAGCGAAGCTCATTATTGTGAATGAAGAGCCTACACCTGTGGATTCCTCTGCGGATTTAGTCATCAGGGACATGCGTATTAAAGACTGTCTTCTAGCGGTAGACCGCTGTTTAGAAGAGGTCGTCAAAGCTTAAAGAAACTTGTAACTTTTGTCTTGCACGCTGACGCCATTTTTTAACCGCGTCCATGGAAACATCATTTTGTTCAGCGATTTCCCTGGTCGTCAACCCCTCCCATAAAGCAGACATTGCCCAGCATTTTTCAGAGGGGGAAAGATCAGATAACAACTTCTCGAATGTGCTTCGCTGGCAAGGACGTTCGTGTAGCACATGGATTTGCAAGGGATCGTTTTTGACTGTTTCCACAATACGTTTATACTTTGATCGTCTTCGTAATTCGTCCAGCATCCGCCCTTGTACAACCTGTTTTGCATAGGCTGGGAACGTGTGGTCGGGTATTTTGTGATGCTGCCAGGCCTCCCATAGGGCAAGCCTACCGATTTGAAAAAACTCATCACGATCAGCATGGTGATGAATATGCAGTTTCGCTAAACCATTCCGTATCAGTGGGGTGTACTTTTCTAATACACATTCAAATGTTTGTTCATCTTTTTGATGATTCACAATAGAAGCTCCAGGCGGTAGCATATGCAACCAGGTATTCCGCGGTTACTAGTCATCATATCGACACGGAGCATGTTACGCACATTCAGTAGTTCTTCATATCTTTGTAGATGGAAACGTAAAATGGCTTGTTTCTCTAGAGCAAAAGAGGCATAACGCCTAGTAAGGTATAGGTGACATAAATAAAAGACAGTCATTTACATTTGAAAAAACGTAAATGACTGTCTTTTATTTATTAAGATGAATGTTTGGCCATATGCTGTTGAAACAGAGGCAGCCATTCTTGAACGTTGTACGTTTCAGCCAACACTGGATAATCACCGGCTACAGCTTTTTTTCTGTGATTGAACCATATCACTGGGATAGATGCACTAGTTGCTCCAACAATGTCGTTTTCCCAATGATCGCCAACATAAACGGTTTTTTCAGGGGGAAGATCATGTGTCTGTAAGTAGTGGTTGAAAAGCCGTTTGTCAGGCTTGGCGATCCCGATATCATCTGAGACGAGCACATACTGAGGCTGTACTCGTTCTGCAAGCCCAAGTGCCTTCAGTTTGTTTCGTTGATGTTCGCTCGGGCCATTTGAAAGGATACCGATTGTCCATCCGTCTGCTTCGAGAGAGTCCCATAGATCGACTAAACCTTCAAAGGGAATGAGCTGCTGTTGATAGTGCGCATACCTTTCTTGAAGGGACCGTGCTTGTTGAATGGTCATGTCGATACCCAATTCCACAGCCGGTGCGATAAGACGGATGTCACGATGGGTTTCAATGGACATGTCCCCTGACGTGTAAGAATCCCATAAATGATCTGAGAAAAAACGGACGCGTTTAAAATAATGCTGTGCTTCTGTTGCTTGCAAAATCTCTGGTGCACAATCATTCACAGCTCTTGTAAATGGCTGCATTTGGTCATACAATGTGTCATCAATATCGAATAAAGCGACGTAGCTCATAAATAGGCTCCTTTATATTCATTTGATTCGGGCGGAATGTAGTGCTATGAGGATTGTCTCATCAAATGAAAAATGGCTTCTTCGTATGTTTCAATTTTCGCGCTCTGGCTATTGGCAAGATTGAATGCTTCCTCGTGAGTGCCCGTAAACGTAATTTCTCCATGGCTCATCATCGCAAACCTTGTACAGACCGTCAAGATCTCATGCATATCATGTGTGGTGTACAAGACAGTCATGCCTTCCTTTGCTCGCTTAGTTATCCATTCATTGATGTCATGCTTTGCAGGAAGATCAATGCCTACCGTCGGCTCGTCAAGCAGCAGCACTGATGGATCATGGAGTAAGGCTACTAGGAGGTTTAGCTTGCGTTTCATACCGCCAGAAAGATGACGAACTTTCTTATGCAAAAGACCCGAAAGACCAAGCTCTTCATAAAGCCCGAGCAATGAGGTTTTGTCTCGTTTGCTTTTTGCTAAGCCCATCCATAAACGAACATTTTCTTTTACTGTTAAGTGTTCCCAGAGAGCAATATCCTGTGGCACATACCCAATCATTGGCCTGACAAGCTTCGGCTGCTTTATGAGATCAACACCTTGGACGGTAACACGCCCCTGGGTCGGTTTATGTAATGTGGCTAGAACAGAGAGTAGCGTAGATTTTCCTGCTCCATTAGGTCCTAATAAACCAAATACTTCCCCCGTCCCAACGGTAAGATTGGCCTTTTTAACGCCTATTGTACATTTTACATCGTGGACGTCAATCATGTGAAGGTCGACCTCACTTTCCATTCCATTAATAAGAAAAAGGCAAAGGCGACGCTCATCCATAGCAAGCTCGATATGTAGGTGATTGAATGAAGATTGAGCGTGTCAACAACGTGATCAATTGGTGTTGGAAAAAGCGTTCCGCCTAACATGAAATGTAAACAGGCGAGTGATGTGACAATCAGCCAAAAGCTTCCGATATTTTTTTGCCACAAGGCAAAAAATAAAATAACAAATAAGGCAGCACAGATAAAAGCGATGGACGATAGAATGGACTCCAATAGGGTGAAGGACTCCCCTTTCCAATGGATAAGATACCCACCTGCAAGCCCATTTGCGCTTTGCAGTATAAGCAAAACACCTACTCGTTTATGCATGTACCGTGTGGGACCGTACAAAGTTGTACGCATTCTTTGTAGTAAATGCCGCTCAGTGACTACCCAACTCACAGCAAAGGCACAAGTGAACCAGCTGAATAGCATCCAAAATCCTTTATACGGGGTCAGCAAACCCATGTTTTCTTCGCTATTCTCAGCGCCACCCATGTTCAAATATTGAAAGTTAATTGTCATTAATGGATTTGGTTCCCATTGGGACTGAACATCAGCAAAGGCAGATTTCCAGAGGTCTGTTTGTTGTGCGTCTATTGTGTCCTCATCTGTTAATAGCCAAGATACCCGATCTGCAGCCTTTACAGCGAAAATCATTCGTGCAAGCTCCCCGCCGATGAGTTCGCGGAGAAGGCCGTCAGTCAACGTCGCGGGTGATGTAATTAATGAAATCAATCCATCGGTGTCGCCAGCACTCAACAGAGCATCAAAATTCGCGGGGAGTCGAATGCCAGCATCCACTTGTCGTGAAATGAGCAGCTCCTCCATCGTGGTCGAAGCCTGCAAGGGGATGAGACGAAGGCGATCATTTTGTTCAAGTCTTTGAAAAAGTAGACTGGCAAAATGGCTATTTTGATCAGCGTCACTTTCCCAAGCGACAGGAATAGCTGCTTCAGATTCGGCTGTTTTAAGCAGTGGAGAGAATAGGACTGAACAAACGACGGGTACCAATAAAATACAAAGCACAAGCCAAAAACGGCGAATGAAAAAAGCGTTTATCATTGCTTTCATTGTCGCGCCTCCCGTCGTTTGGCCAATTTCGTGAATGTCACTAAATAAGCTGCCAGCAAGCCGGCACACCAATACATTAAAGTAGGCGCAAGTGTTTGCTGATCAGAGAGACCGTTTTGCAGTTCAGTGAATATATGAGAGGTCACCATGAAAGGAGAGAAGGCAGCTAGAGCATCTGGTAAAAAGGATTGTGGAACAATCAATCCTCCAAGCAATGCTGCGGCAACAATCCAGCTGATAGAAAAAAGCAAGTACAACAGTGGGGAGAACACGGAACGCCAAAGCAAAAACCATAGACTAAGCGCAACGACACAAAGGGCTGCCGTAGACCATGAAATTTGGACTTCGATGAGTTGCAATAAAGCCACGGTCACAGTCATTAAAACAAGCATGATACATAGCAATGAGGCCGCTCTCGCAAACGCCTCGAACCACAGAGACGCATTTAACGCACGGAGACGTTTTTGCACCGCGATTGTATGAAGGTCGCCGATGAGCAGTGTGCTTCCTAATGACCAAATGAGCCAAAGGAGCGTTACACCTGAAAGTATGTAATAGGTATTACGGTCAGAGAGCAATAAAGACGTAATCGTTTTTTCTTCAAACCAATCACTTCGATTAATGACGGCCGCTCCGAACGTAAGTAGATTGATTTGAAACTCTTGTTTTATCGTCGCTTGCGGTGCATCATTTGCACGTAAAGTGGCATCAATTGTATTGATTGCACTTTGTGTGGCTGTTGTATATTTTGCCGCTGCTTCCATGACATAGCGAACAACAGCTGCTTCCAAAGGCATAGCGGGGTGTCCGATGACCTCCGCTGGCGTATTTACTCCATAAGTTACATCTGCCCCAAATCCCTCCGGCAAGAGGATGACAGCTGAAACGGATTGGTCTTCAAGCATGTTTAGTGCATTCATACGATCGGTTTCCACGACATGAATAAGTTTATTTAACTCTTCACTTTGGACTAACTGATCAATGGCAATGCCCGTTTCAAATGACTGGTCCTCATCAACGATCGCCACGTCTACTTGAAAAGTGTTCGACTGCATGGACTGCTGTGTTAAAAGATAGAACGCTCCAGCAAAAAACATGGGTGGCACTATGCAAAGTGCCACCCATGATAAAGGTCGTGAACGGAGCGCAGACAAATCCAATAATAGAAGAGAGAGGAAGTGTCTCATTCGTCTCACGTCACCTCACTTAAAATCCTGCGCCAAAGCCGCCCATAAATTGTTGCATGAAGGTCGACGCATTCGTCTGTAACTCCATCATAAGCTGCTGTAGCTCTTGATCAGACAACTCTGCAAGGTTCGTTCCTTGTGAAGGATCAGGCAGACCGATGTCTTCTGTTATCTCGATTGAAGAATCTAAATCTAACCCAAATGTCATGCCAGGGGCTATAGAATCTGCTTGAAGGGAGAGGTCAATCTTGTCATTAGCTGTCCCCGCATCATTGTCAATCGTCGATGCCACATCCATAGTGACAATAATTGGTGTATTTGTATTAGGGTCGTTAAATGTCAAGGTGTAGGAGTCTGTGGCTTCTTCTCCTTCACCATAAATGGCTTTGATGTCAAACGTATACTCAGTGCTTTCATCATTGAAGAGGACCTTGGTTACTTCTTGTTGTCCTGCTTCTGTTTTAGATACATCGGTTTCTGCACGTAGCCCAATGGATGCTTCATCTGCAGGTTTAATTTGAAGGTCGAATACTTTGGATGTTGTATCATCACCAGTAGGAACATCTTGCGTGACTACTGTCATCGTTCCTTCTCCTTCAAAGTTTACATTGCGAGCGATAATATTATTGTCTTGATCGACTTTAATTGTATACGTAAGTGAAGGCAACACAAGCTCTCTGTCGTTCACTTCAGCAATGGCGTCGTCTAAAGAAGTCTCCCAATTTGAGAGCATTTCTTCAATGTTAATCGTCGCACCAGCCATCGTAGGGTCTAACTGTGCTTGTTGAGCCATCGATTCATTAAGTGCAGTTACCTGTCGTTCAACCATTGACTTTACGGTCTCATCGGACTTTATTTTTTCTAAGTATCCAGCAATTAGAGTACGCACTTCCTCAGGTTCTAGCTGAAGTGTAATGTTGCGGAGATCCATAGAAACGTCACCTTGTTCAAACGGCTGATTATCCTCTGCTGTAAACTGTTCCTCGGAGATGTTCTCGTAAAAATAATCTTTGCCGTAAGCCGTCATGAGGTGATCCCATTCTTCTTCAGTAGGCAAAAGTGCTTTATAGTCCATCGCGAAATACGTCATTAAATTCACCGTATCTGGACCAGCATATGCTGGGTCAATGCGACGGGCAAAATCGCCAAACTGATCATTTGGAACATACAAATAGTCTTGATAAAACTGTGGAAGTTTAATGCCTAGTGCCTCTGTTGTTTGCGATACTTCACCACTTAGGAATGGAGTTCCGCCTACGATAACATCTAGGATAGCGTACATTTCTTCTGTGTCGTAATTTTGTCCTGATGTAATGCTTAATGAAGAAGAGTCAAGAATCGGTTTAAGCATCTGGAAGGTTGGGTCGTTTGCCATTTCTCCAGTTCCTTTAACGGAAGCCGAGATATCAAGCGTTGATTTTGAAGGCTCTTCTAACAGCCTATTTTGGAAATCCCATGCCTCGCCAGACGACTCATCAAAGCTGTCTTTCATTTCTTGCAAAGCAGCACTTTCAGCTTTGAAAAAAGCATTTTTCGGATTGTCTTTGCTTTGGTTGGCAAAAACAATTGCAGAGACTGCTAGAATCACCACGACGACAGCAGCAACGATCATCCATATCTTGGGTTTTTTTGATGAAGTCGTTGCGCCTGGCTCTACGGAAGCAGCAATTTCACTTTGTACTCTTTGAGAGGTCTTAGAACGCAAGTCTTTCGTTGCAGTTCCTGTATCTTTTTTGGAAAACAATTGCGTCACTCCTTTATATTTTTTACAAAAAGTGGGTAAACGATGCACCTTTCCTATCATACATAACAGACTTAAAATCTTCCAGTTTAAAATGTAAAACAGGAAAAAAGGCCTGTAATTAGGACGAAAATCCCGTAATTTCCTACTGTGTAAGATAAAAAAAGTACTAGTTCATATACGACGGTTTCAAACCAAAAGTTTCAAAGATTTTAAGGAAATGTTATTTTATTTTTGCTGTAGCGTTTTACGAAGTTGGCTGGGGGTCATTGCATAAAACTTTGAAAATTGCTTAGCGAAAAAATCTGGGGATTGAAATCCGACTTCATCAGCGACTTCAGAAACTGTTAACTGTGTAAAGGACAATAGTTTTACGGCTTGTTTAAGCCTAAATTGAAGCAGTGCCTCCATTGGCGAAATCCCAACTTGCTCTTTGAATAAATGCCCCAAACGCGAAGAGGATAAACTTACTTTTTGTGAAATCATTTCCATTGTTAGCTGTTGCTTGTAGTTCGTTGCAAAAAAATCAAGTGTCTCCTGAATTCGTATGTCCAGTGGGGGGCTTTGTGCTGAATCTTTTTCTTTTGCAAGCAAAAGGAGAACTTCCTCGAGGCCATTCATTGCCAGTTGTTGATTAAAGCTTGACGATTGAAGCTGATCCTTTAGAAGTCTTGTAAATGCTGCTGTTAAACGATGCTTTATAGTTTGGTCGGAGACAGACCAACGGGAGCCGATGCGAGCTGGTGTAAAACTTGACAACCACTCCTGCCATTCTATTTTAGGTAAGTAATGACACCAAAGTGTTTCCCACGTGCTATTTGGTTTTGTTTGATACTGATGCCTCGCACCGGGGGGAAGCAGTACAATGTCTCCTGAAGACAAAGGCTGTAATTCATCGTTTAATAAGACAAGGCCATTTCCAGACAATGTATACATAAGCAGCCAATCCTTTGACCCATTTTCGCGAAAACAAACATACGTATCATCTTTTTGGTAATGGCCTGCGACGAGTAGACCTGGTGGTGGGGCAGGAATATCCATCGTTGTGGTAGAGGTGTCACTCATAAGCCTACGTCCTTTCTGTACGTTTATGTCTCTTCTAAGTATAAATGATTCCTCAGAAACTATAAAACCTCTCAATTAAGGTAACTTTAGCAGTGCAAAAATCTCCTTCAACGCTGGATGTAGATCGATTAAAATCTTGTGTATAAAGGAATTTTAAAATTGCCAATGCTCACACTCCTGTATTCACGAGTTTCGAATCGATGATGCACTGAGGTGCACGGGAATGACGACCGCTCCGTCAACATACTTCGCTTGCACCCTAAAGGGTATAAGGTCAACATCGATTCGAGAGTACCTCATCGTGTTTTCTTTACTGTGGGGCGCTCCAATATTCAGGTTTGAAAGTTGAGTCATTAAATAGTTGATGTTCTTCATTTTCGTGGGTCGAACAGGCAACTTAATCGATTCATACTACATTGTAATGTATCCTTAAAGAGACGAAATTTTCATAGAGGATGAGAAGGGGAGGGAGTACTTACGTGCAAGAAGATGCATCAGAACGTGTTGTTCTAGTCACCGGGGCGACGACGGGGATGGGATTGGCAACAGCAGAAGCACTTGCAACCACAGGGGCAACGGTATTACTTCATGGTCGTAATAGGGAAAAAGGTTTGCAGGCGATTGAACAGATTAAAAAGTCGACAGGAAATGAAAATCTTCACCTTTTCCTCAGTGATTTTTCTTCTTTAACGAGCGTAAACGAAATGGTTACTTCTATTAAGGCTTCCTTTTCTCATTTGGACGTGCTAGTGAATAATGCTGGTTCGGTCGTAACCAAACGCTATGATACAAAAGATGGTTTTGAATGGCAATGGGGTGTGAATCATCTTTCTCCTTTCCTGCTTACCTACCAACTTTTCCCCTTACTCGCAGCAGCGAAGAAGGCCAGAATTGTGAATGTCGCATCGGGCGCTTACAAATTTGGGCAGTTACGGTGGGATGATTTGAATTGGAAAACACGCAAGTACCGTACATTTGCAGCTTACGGACAAACGAAGCTTGCAAATGTAATGATGACCTACGCTTGGGCAAGACGCCTTGAACGCAGTCACGGTCACATCACAGTCAACGCTGTCCATCCAGGTGCCGTGGCGACAGAATTAGGGATTAATCGAAAAACGGGGTTCGGGAAAAGAGTCGTCGCTCTGCTGAAGCCATTTTTTCAAACGCCAGCGCAGGGAGCGGATACGGCGATTTATTTGGCATCTTCCGCAGAATGTGAAGGGCAGAGCGGAGGATACTATGTGAAACGACGACGTGTCGAGACATCTGCAAAAGCAAATAATGTCGAGAATCAGGAGCGGCTGTGGGAGCTTAGTGTTGACGCGGTGGGGGTGAATACAAAAGACTTGTTCTCCGACTTCAAAAATTGATTTAAAACCGTTTCTTTTCGTGATTTTTCATCCGTTTTCACGTATAATGGGCGTGGCACGTGTTGTCACTACAATTTAGGAGGCGTTGTTTTGGAGATTTGGGAAAAAGATCTTCCAGGAGTAGGGAAAAAGTTTGTTGTTGAAACAGAGGATAAGGAGAAGATGACGGTCATTGTGCACGATGATGGCAGAAGAGATATTTTTAAGCAAGATCCGAATGATCCGGAAGAATTCTTGCCAACCATCTCATTGAACGACACTGAATCCAGACAGATTGCAAGTATTCTAGGTGGAATGGCATACAAACCTAAAGCACTGGAAACTCTTGACATGGCGTTTGGGGACTTGATCATTGAATGGTACAAAGTGCAAAATGCAACGAAATTTAAAGGCAAGTCAATTGGTGAATTGAATATCCGCCAAAACTTTGACATTACCATTATTGCGGTTGTGAAGGATGGACAGGATAAGCTCAAAGCACCTGGAGCAGACACGATGATTGAAGAAGGCGACACGATTGTTATTTCAGGCTTACGTTCCGATGTCAAAGAGTTCTTAACCAACTTTACCGGTGCGTAAAAGGAGGGATTGTCACATTTGAGTAAGCTTCCATGGATCATTCTTACATTATTAATATTGGCAACTTTTCCTCTGGAAGAGATCCATGCAGCGTTAGACGGAGAGACAAATACCCAAGAGATACTAAAAATCAAACATGTAAAGAAAAAAGATGAAGCAAAGCATCCAAGCCAACCTTTTTGGCATCTTGGAATCATCGAATCGGCTTCATCCTCATACTTTCTGTCCAGTGAGACACACACACTGGGAACGATTTATTCCTCTGAACTCCCCATAAACCGAACTCATATGTACCCACGCAAATATGAATCCAACTATCTGATAAATGTTGTGTAAGGGCACCAAACCTAGTTTGCTTACACACAAAAAGGAGTGGATGAATAGTTATGAACGCATGGCAAAAACATGAGTCAGTTACCCAATTGCCCTTAAACATCCTAATGTTATGTGAATTTAATGGAGCAGGGGGACAAGCAGATGGATCATCTCATATTTGAAGTCGGTACTGCTCTCGTTATAGTTGCATTTGCCGCATGGGTCGCTAACAAATTAAATTTCACCATCATACCTTTCCTCATTATCTTTGGTATGGCTGTAGGGCCACATATGCCACAGCTAGGCATTTTTGACCTGACGTTTGGTCATAGTGCGGATTTTATTACCTCTTTAGGACGTATTGGGGTCTTGTTTCTCCTATTTTACCTTGGCCTTGAATTTTCGATTGGGAAACTAATCAAGTCGGGAAAGGCAATAGCGATAGGCGGTTCCATTTACATCTTAATTAACTTTGGTCTAGGGTTGCTTTATGGATATCTTGCGGGGTTTTCTTTTCTGGAGATTCTTATTGTTGCTGGGATCATTACGATATCTTCTAGCGCAATTGTTGCGAAGGTACTTGTTGATCTCAAGCGGACTGCCAACCCTGAAACTGAACTGATTCTAGGCATTATTATGTTTGAAGATATCTTCCTGGCAGTTTATTTGTCTGTCATCTCCGGTATGATTCTCGGAGAGGCTGCGTCATTGACCAGTATGCTACTCTCAACAGGAAAAGCACTTGGCTACATGCTTCTGTTTTTCATCATAGCTAGAAAAGCGACGCCTTTTCTTAATCGTGTCTTTGACATTAAATCGAATGAGATCTTTATTATTGTTATCTTTGCCACATTGTTTTTTGTCGCTGGTTTTTCGGAAACAATTCACGTGGCTGAAGCCATTGGTGCCTTACTCTTAGGTCTTGTCTTCTCAGAAACAAAACACCGTGATCGAATTGAACATCTTGTCGTCCCTTTTAGGGATTTCTTTGGCGCAATATTCTTCTTTAGTTTTGGCTTAAGCATTGATCCATTAACGCTTGGCGATGCTGCTTGGCTTGCAATAGGGGCAGTTATTGTAACGATAATAGGAAACTTCACGGCGGGTATGATTGCAGGTAGACGCGGTGGTCTTTCACACAAAGGATCAACACGTATCGGACTTACAATTGTTTCACGCGGCGAGTTCTCGATCATTCTAGCCAATTTGGCGATTGCAGGTGGACTTTCCGCCATGATTCAGCCATTTGCTGCCTTGTACGTGCTCATTTTGGCAATTCTTGGCCCATTGTTAACGAAAAACTCTGGAGCGGTATTTAATGTGTTGAATAAGGTATTCCGCTGGCAGGAAAGAGCAGCTAAAAAAGAAAGTAGTCAATCGAATTAGTGTACTTCGTTTTTGCTGCATGTGAAAAAGCGTCTAGTCGTCCCTTTTCTAAGGAACGACTAGACGCTTTTTAATGCCTTTTGCAAATGGGTAATGAAAAAACCAGGGGCTACCTCGGCGTCTCCCGTGCGAGTAAAATGATGCTTTTCATATAATCTGACGGCAGGAGCATTTTTTGCTCCTGTGCTCACTGTGATCATAGGTCCGGATTCTTTGAGCTGTAAAAGGTGTGCAAGTAAAGCAGAGGCGATCCCGCCACGAAAAAAATCTGGATGAACAACGAGCCGTGTGATGTCTGTGCCTTTCGCTGTTCTATCATAAGCAAGCACTCCGGCAAGCCGCCCAGAGGTTGAATCTGTATACCCCAAAAAACACTCTTTGCTCTTTTGAATGGTTTCCGCTGTATCCTGCAATGCAGGGATGCCATCAAACTGAATACGTTTTGCTTCAATGTCATATGCTGGCTTCTGAACATGAAGAATTGATTTAGCCGTGCTTACATCTGTGTGATTTAGTTGAGTAATCATTGTTGCACTCCAATGTTTTAATCATGAGAGATGTGCTGCAGTGTTTGCAAAAAAATCTCTTCAATGTGTCGGTCATCTAACGAGTAGTATACGGTTTTTCCTTCTTTTCTGCGCTTTACAATGCGCATATTCCGTAAAGAGCGAAGCTGATGTGAGACAGCGGATTGGCCCATATCTAAAAGGACGGTTAGGTCATGCACACAAAGCTCCTTTTGCAGAAGGGCATCTATAATTCGTAATCTCGTTGGGTCACTAAACGCTTTAAACCAATCGGCCATATGAGCGGCAGAATCCATCGGCATCATTCTACGACGTACATCTTGTAAATCTGTTTCAGTACCATCGCATGAAGATTCACACTCATTGGTTACGGAAAGTCGATCTTCCATCAACATATCACCTGCCTATAAATTCACTATGTAGTCTATTATAAACTTGATCACACAAAAACGGAATCGTATCGATCTATTTATTTTCCCTTATTTGTCAGAAGTGTCTGTTATAATAGGTAGAAAAGTAGCCTAAAGAGAGGAGTTAAAATGATGAAAGCTTATATTTTCTGGTAAAAAGAAGACTGCCCATCGAACGCTCGATCACCTCCGCAGGGAAATCACAGTTTTATGGACAAAAAAGAGGAGGTTTGATCGGTGAGAACAGATCAAGACGTACTTGCAAAGATTATAGAGGTCGCTCAAAAAGATGACCTTATTCGAGCTGCTTTTATGAACGGCTCACGTGTGAATCCATTAGCACCAAAGGATCGGTTCCAGGACTTTGATATCGTATATATCGTTACGTCCATTGATCCATTCAAAAAGGATCATTCTTGGATTAATGCATTTGGTGAACGTGTAATTGTTCAAGTGCCCGATGAGATGGATCTGTACTTGTATCCAGGAGAAGCTTCGCAAAATCGCTTTGCTTATTTAATGCAGTTTTCGGATGGCCATCGCATTGATTTGACGCTATTTAACCAAGAAGTGGCTGCTGAAGCGTATTATGCGGACAGTCTACGACAAGTGTTGATTGACAAGGATGCGATCTTTCATGAAGATGAACAACACACATCAAATGATGCAAATTATCATGTGAAACGTCCAGATGAGCACCTTTTTTATGCTTGCTGCAATGAGTTTTTTTGGGTATCAACATACGTGGCGAAAGGCTTGTGTCGTGATGAACTTCCCATTGCTAAAACAATGATGGAGGGGCCTGTTCGGTCAATGCTTATCCAAATGCTCTCTTGGAAGATAGGTATCGCTCATGATTTTAAGGTCAATGTCGGCAAGGACGGACGGTGGCTGAAGCGTTTTCTCGCGAAGGATGAATGGGAAGCCTATGCAATCACTTATCCAAATGGTGATCAGTGGGCCATGTGGGAGGCTTTAGAAGCTATGTGTCGACTTTTCCGCGATGTCGGTATGAACGTGGCGCATGAGTTGAATTATGACTATCCGTTGGAAGAAGATAAACGTGTGGTCTCTTATTTGAGAGGTATGAGACAGAATTAACATGAAAAAGCTGCCCTGAGAAATGGAGAGTCCTGCAAAAACGCTTTGGTTTTGGTAACTCAAGGCTTGGTATGAAAAAAGCAGTCCATTCCTCATCAGAGGTGGGCTGCTTTTCTCTTTACCACAGACGAAGTCAATCACGCATGTGGAAAAGACTCCGGTATCTAGCAGTGTTTATGTCGTGGAATCGCTTCATCTCTGCGTTTTTGTGTTAAATGATCTGCCTTCGGTTTATCGTTTTTTTAACTTATCTGAATCTGTTCCTTTCTGAGTTCTTAGACACACCCTAGTACCTTGACCGAATCAAATTACAGGATACAGATGTTTTAGTTTACCTCGTGCCTGCTCGGTGGTGAATTGCCAATCGACGGATTTCTGGAC